>NZ_JBFRCU010000087.1:0-30245 GCF_052113205.1 Inquilinus sp. YAF38
GGTCCCGGGTCCCGGCCCCGGCCAAGCGGGCGCCGGCCCAGACCGCCCCGGCCGCGCCGCGGACGCCGCAGCCCTTCACCCCGACGCCGCTGATGCCGCCGAAGCGGTCCGACGCTGAACCGCTGCCTCCGGCCTATGACGGCCAGGGCGACAGCCTGGGCGGCATGATTCAGGACATGGGCGCGGCCGATCCCGGGACTTCGGTCCCGGGCTTCGCCTCGACCGAGCCGCAATCCTACGGCCTCGCCGCGGCCCCGGGTGGCGATGCGGCCGCCGCCTATGGGCTCGGCGAGTCCCTGCTGGCCCAGGGCCGCCCGGGCGAGGCGGCCAACGCCTTCAACACCGCCTGGTCGATGGATCCGCGCGGTCCGCGGGCGCCGGATGCGCTGATGCGCCTGGCCCAGTCGCTGCTGGCCGCCCGGCAGGACCGCCCGGCCTGCGACGCCTTCGCCCGGCTGGTGGCGGATTATCCCGACGCCCCGCCGCAGATGATACGCCGCGCCAAGGACCAGCAGCAGCTGCTGCGCTGCTGATGCATGCCCGACCCGGTCACACCCGACCCGGTCACACCCGACCCGGTCACATCCGACCCGGTCGCGCCCGAGCCCGTCTCGGATGACGAATTCGCCGCGCGGCTCGACCGCCTCGGCCCGTTCGACCGGCCCCTCCGCCTTGCTATCGCCGTCTCCGGCGGCCCCGACAGCATGGCGCTCAGCCTCCTCGCCGCACGCTGGGTCCGGCAGAGAGGTGGCCAGCTCCTGGCCCTGACCGTCGACCACCGGCTGCGCCCGGACTCGACCGCCGAAGCCGGCGCTGTCGGCGCTGCCCTGGCCCGGCACGATATCCCCCACCGCATCCTGACCTGGACCGACGCCACCGCCCGGGCCTCGCAGGACCAGGCGCGCCGCGCCCGCTACGACCTGCTGGGCCAGGCCTGCCGCGAGGCGGGCATCTGCGACCTGGCCGTCGCCCACCAGCGCGAGGACCAGGCCGAGACCGTGCTGCTGCGCCTGGCCAAGGGCAGCGGCATCGACGGGCTGGCGGGCATGGCCGCCTGGCGCCCGGCGCCCTGGGGCCGGCTGCTGCGGCCGCTGCTGGACCTGCCGAAGGCCCGGCTGGTCGCCACCTGTGCCGGATTCGGCGCGATCCCGGTCGACGACCCGTCCAACCGCCGCAGCCGCTATGCCCGGGCCCGGCTGCGCGCCGCCCGCGAGGTGCTGGCCGCGGAGGGGCTCACCGACGACCGGCTGTTCGCCCTGGCCCGCCGCGCCGGMCAGGCCCGCGATGCGCTGCAGCGGATCGCCGCCGAGCTCGGCCGCCGTGCCGTGCGGCTCGACCCCGCCGGCTATGCCGCCATCGACCTGCCGGCCCTGCGCCAAGCCGAGCCGGAAATCGCCCGCCGCCTGCTCGGCTCCGTCACCGCCTGCATCGGCGGCGGCACCGAGGCTCGCTTCGATGCGCTGGAGCGGCTGGCGGACGCGGTGCGCGGCGGTGCGCTGCTGGGTCGCACCCTGGGACATTGCCGTTTGCGTCCCACCGGCGACCGGCTGCTGGTGTTCCGCGAGCGCCGCGTCCTGCCGGAGATGGTCGGTTTAGCCCCCGGCGCATCCTTGCTCTGGGACGGCCGCTTCCGCATCGAAACGCCCGCCGATATCGCCCCGGAAGACCGGATCGCGGCCTGGGGTGACGCCGCGGTGGGGCAGGGCCGTCCCGACGATCTGCCCTTCGATGCTGCCGCGGTGTTGCCGGCGCTGTGGCGGAATGGCCACGTGTTACGGCGTCCGAGCCTGGCCGATACGACCGGAAACGGCCTGTTTCTACGGTTCGAGCCGCTTTGGTCGCTGCTGCCGAATGGATTCCCGGTTGTTTAGACGCGGCGCTATATTATCTAGTAACGAGCCTCCGGAGGCATTCCGGGGACCCACGACGCCGTGACGCCGCGCAAGCGGTATGCGCGGGACATGAGGCGACCGTCCGTGAACAATTTCGGCAAGAACTTCGCGCTCTGGATCATCATCGGCCTGCTGCTCCTGGCGCTGTTCAACCTGTTTCAGAGCTCCGGCGGCCGCAGCCCGCAGGGTGAGCTGGCCTATAGCGACCTGGTGACCGCGGTCGAGAAGGGCCAGGTTCTCGACGCCAAGGTCCAGGGCCAGACCGTCACCGGCCATTACAACCAGAACGGCGGCGGCGGGTCGTTCCAGACCTACGTCCCGGACGGCACCGACATCATCAACAAGATGACCCAGGCCGGCGTGAAGGTGCAGGCCGCGGCGCCCGAGGGCCCGAACCTGCTGCTGACGACGCTGATGTCGTGGCTGCCGATGCTGCTGCTGATCGGCGTGTGGATCTTCTTCATGCGCCAGATGCAGTCCGGCGGCGGCAAGGCCATGGGCTTCGGCAAGAGCCGCGCCCGGCTGCTGACCGAGCGCACGGGCCGCGTCACCTTCGACGACGTCGCCGGCATCGACGAGGCCAAGCAGGAGCTCGAGGAGATCGTCGAGTTCCTGAAGGACCCGCAGAAATTCCAGCGCCTGGGCGGCAAGATCCCCAAGGGCGTGCTGCTGGTCGGCCCTCCGGGCACGGGTAAGACCCTGACCGCCCGCGCGGTCGCGGGTGAGGCCAACGTGCCGTTCTTCASCATYTCSGGYTCKGACTTCGTCGAGATGTTCGTCGGCGTCGGCGCCTCSCGCGTSCGSGACATGTTCGAGMAKGSSAAGAAGARCGCYCCATGCATYATYTTCATCGAYGAGATYGAYGCGGTMGGCCGYCAKCGCGGCGCCGGYCTKGGCGGCGGYMAYGACGAGCGCGAGCAGACGCTGAACCAGCTGCTGGTCGAGATGGACGGCTTCGAGGCGAATGAGGGCGTGATCCTGATCGCCGCCACCAACCGCCCGGACGTGCTGGACCCGGCGCTGCTGCGCCCCGGCCGCTTCGACCGCCAGGTGGTGGTGCCGAACCCGGACATCATGGGCCGCGAGAAGATCCTCAAGGTCCATATGCGCAAGGTGCCGCTGGCGCCGGATGTCGACCCGCGCGTGATCGCCCGCGGCACCCCCGGCTTCTCGGGCGCCGACCTGGCCAATCTGGTCAACGAGGCAGCGCTGCTGGCCGCCCGGCGCGGCAAGCGCGTGGTCGCCCATGCCGAGTTCGAGGAAGCCAAGGACAAGGTCATGATGGGCGCCGAGCGCCGCTCCATGGTCATGACCGATGCCGAGAAGAAGACCACCGCCTATCACGAGGCCGGCCACGCCCTCGTCGGGCTGTACGTGCCGGAGCATGATCCGATCCACAAGGCGACGATCATCCCGCGCGGCCGGGCCCTCGGCATGGTGGTCAGCCTGCCGGAGAACGACCGCATCAGCTGGGCCAAGATCCAGATGGAATCGCGGTTGGCCATGACCTTTGGCGGCCGCCTGGCGGAAGAGCTGATCTTCGGGCCGGAGCGGGTGACCAGCGGCGCCTCGAGCGACATCCAGGCGGCGACCAACCTGGCCCGCGCCATGGTGACCGAGTGGGGCATGTCGCCGAAGCTGGGCCGGCTGCGCTACAGCTCGAACGGCCAGGAGGTGTTCCTGGGCCATTCGGTGACGCAGACCCAGAACATCTCGGAAGAGACCGCCAAGATCATCGACGAGGAGATGCGTCGCCTGATCGAGGAGGCCGAGAGCACGGCCCGCAACATCCTGACCGAGCACATCGATCAGCTGCATCTGCTGGCCAACGCGCTGCTCGAATTCGAGACGCTGACCGGCGACGAGGTGCGCGGCCTGATCCTGCGCGGCGAGGCGATCGTGCGGCCGGAGCCGAACGACGACCCGCCGCCGCCGAAGCGCCCGACCAGCGGCAAGCGCACCTCGGTGCCCTCGGGCGGCGCCAAGGGCATCGATCCGGAGCCGCAGCCCGGTACGTAGTCGGGCGGGGAATCTGACCGGGTGACGACTGACAAGACCCACGGGCCGCGTTTCGACGCGGCCCGTGCTGTTTCCCTCTCCGACGATGTCGCGCCCTGGGCTGGCGGCCCCGGGGTGCGTCTGTATCTGCGCCCGCTCGGGCTGACCGACGCCGCATCCGGAGCGCTACCCCTGGCCGGCGGGCCRCTGTCCTTTGACCGGGTCGAGTTGATCCTCAGAGGGGCAGAGGGAACAGAGTCCAGGGATGGGGTCGGCTCGGATTGCGTCCGGGCTGTCGCCGATCTCGCGGCCCTGCATCTCTGGGCCGAACGCCACGGTCTCGCAGCCGCAGTCGACGACCGGCTCGACCGGCTCAGCCGGCCTCGACCGGCCTTCGCCGGCCTCGGCCTCGACCGGCCACGGCTGATGGGCATCGTCAACGTCACTCCCGACAGCTTCTCCGATGGCGGCGACTTCGCCGATGCCGAGCGCGCGATTGCGCAAGGGGTGGCCCTGGCCGAGGCGGGGGCGGAGATCCTCGACATCGGCGGCGAATCGACCCGGCCCGGCTCCGCCTCGGTGTCGGCGGAGGAAGAGATCGCGCGGATCGACCCGGTGATCCGCGATCTGGCCGGCCGCGGCCTGACCGTGTCGGTCGACACCCGCCACGCCGTGGTGATGCAGGCGGCGCTGGCCGCCGGCGCCCGCATCGTCAACGATGTCACCGGCCTGACCGGCGATCCCGGCAGCCTCGGCGTCGTCGCCCGCGCCGACTGCCCGGTGGTGTTGATGCACATCCAGGGCGAGCCGCGGACGATGCAGGAGAACCCCGTCTATGACGACGTGCTGCTCGACGTGTTCGACTGGCTGGAGCAGCGGGTGGCGGCCTGCGCCGCCGCCGGCATCCCGCCGGGCCGCATCGCCGTCGACCCCGGCATCGGCTTCGGCAAGAAGTCGGTGAGCCACAACCTGCCGCTGCTGCGCGGCCTGTCGCTGCTGCACGGGCTGGGCTGCGCCGTGCTGCTCGGCGTGTCGCGCAAGCGCTTCATCGGCACCCTGTCCGGCACCACGGATCCGAAGGGGCGGGTGCCGGGGTCGATCGCGGCAGGGCTGTACGGAATCGCCCAGGGGGTGCAAATCTTACGGGTGCATGACGTCGCCGAGACACGGCAGGCGCTGGCCGTGTGGTCGGCGCTTCAGGCGGGGACCGAGCTGGAGGCAGGGGATTAGATGACGCGCAAGCTGTTCGGGACCGACGGCATCCGCGGTCGCGCGAATGTCGAGCCGATGACGGCCGAGACCGCGCTGAAGGTGGCGACGGCGGCGGCGGCGCAGTTCCGCCGCGGCGACCATCGCCACCTGGTGGTGATCGGCAAGGACACGCGCCTGTCCGGCTACCTGCTGGAGCCGGCGCTGACCGCAGGCTTCATCGGCGCCGGCATGGACGTCACCCTGGTCGGCCCGATCCCGACCCCGGCGATCGCCATGCTGACCCGGTCGCTGCGCGCCGATCTCGGGGTGATGATCTCGGCCTCGCACAACCCGTTCGAGGACAATGGCATCAAGCTGTTCGGGCCGGACGGCTACAAGCTGTCGGACGAGGTCGAGAAGGCGATCGAGGACCGCATCGCCCAGCCGGCCGACGACCAGCTGGCCGCTCCCGCCCGGCTCGGCCGCGCCCGGCGGCTGGACGACGCCTCCGGCCGCTACATCGAATACGCCAAGAACACCTTCCCCAAGGGGCTGCGGCTCGACGGCCTCAAGGTGGTGGTCGACTGCGCCAACGGCGCCGCCTACAAGGTCGCCCCCGCGGTGCTGTGGGAGCTGGGGGCCGAGGTGATCACCATCGGCGTGGCGCCGGACGGCCTGAACATCAACAAGGGCTGCGGCGCCACTGCGACCGACGCGATGCAGCAGGCGGTGGTGGTCCATGGCGCCCATCTGGGCCTGTCGCTGGACGGCGACGCCGATCGGCTGATCATGGCCGACGAGACCGGCCGCCAGATCGACGGCGACCAGCTGATGGCGATGATCGCGCGCGACTGGTTCTCCGGCGGCCGCCTGGCCCAGCCGGCGGTGGCGGCCACCGTGATGTCCAATCTGGGCATGGAGCGGTTCCTGGACGGGCTCGGCATCAGCCTGATCCGGACGGCCGTGGGCGACCGCTATGTGGTCGAGATCATGCGAGAGCGCGGGCTCAATCTCGGCGGCGAGCAGTCCGGCCATATCGTCATGAGCGACCACGCCACCACCGGCGACGGGCTGATCGCGGCGCTGCAGGTGCTGGCGGTGATCCAGCAGTCCGGCCGGCCGTCCAGCGAGGTGTTCCGTGTGTTCGAGCCGATGCCGCAGCGGCTGCGCAGCGTCCGCTTCACCCCGGTGCCGGGTGCGCCGTCGCCCCTGGAGCAGGCGCTGGTGCAGCAGGCGATCGCCGCGGCCGAGGCCAGGCTCGGCAAGGATGGCCGACTGCTGATCCGCAAATCCGGCACCGAGCCGGTGATCCGGGTGATGGCCGAGGGCGAGGATGCGGTCCTGATCGAGAGCCTGGTCGGCGAGATCTGCGCCACGATCGAGACCGCCGCGGCCTGATTTTCGGTGCGTAGGTTGGGTTCGCTCGGCGAACCCAACATCGTGCCGCCTGAGCTATCGTTGGGTTCGCAAGCGCGAACCCAACCTACGATCCGGCACTCCTGCAAATACCGATTGACGGAACCGGGGCGATCTCTATCCTCCGCGGCGGGCCACGTCCCCCCACCGGGACGCTGCTATCTGGAAGGATAGACGATGACTGCGAGCGCGCTCGCCCCCACGCCTGGACTCCGTCCGCGCAACCCCAATTTCTCCTCCGGTCCCTGTGCCAAGCGTCCCGGCTGGTCGCTTGAGGCGCTGCAGAATGCCGCCCTCGGCCGGTCGCATCGCGCCGGCATCGGCAAGGCCAAGCTGGCCGACGTGATCGAGCGGTCGAAGCGCGTGCTGCGCATGCCCGCCGGCTGGCGCCTGGCCATCGTGCCGGGGTCGGACACCGGCGCCGTCGAGATGGCGCTGTGGACCCTGCTCGGCGCCCGCGGCGTCGACCTCCTGGCCTGGGAAAGCTTCGGCGAAGGCTGGGTCACCGATGTCGTCAAGCAGCTCAAGCTGCCGGATGTCCGCACCTTCACCGCGCCCTACGGCGAGCTGCCGGACCTGACGCAGGTCGATTTCGGCCGCGACGTGGTGCTGACCTGGAACGGCACCACCTCCGGCGTGCGCCTCGCCAATGGCGACGCCATTCCGGCCGGCCGCCAGGGCCTGGTGATCTGCGACGCCACCTCGGCTGCCTTCGCCATGGATCTGCCCTGGGACAAGCTCGACGTCGTCACCTGGTCCTGGCAGAAGGTGCTGGGCGGGGAGGGGGCGCACGGCATGCTGGCCCTGTCGCCGCGCGCGGTGGAGCGGCTGGAGAGCTATACCCCGGCCTGGCCGCTGCCGAAGGTGTTCCGCCTGACCTCCAAGGGCAAGCTGGCCGAAGGCCCGTTCAAGGGCGAGACCATCAACACCCCGTCGATGCTGTGCGTCGAGGACGCGATCGATGGCCTCGCCTGGGCCGAGGACGTCGGCGGCCTCGATAAGCTGATCGAGCGGTCGGAGAATAATCTCGCCGCCGTCGCCGGCTGGGTCGCGCGCACCCCCTGGGTCGATTTCCTGGCGGTGGATCCGGCGATCCGCTCCTGCACCTCGATCTGCCTGAAGATCGTCGCCCCGGCGGTCACGGCGCTGGACGACGAGGCGCAGGCGGCGGTGCCGAAGAAGATCGCTTCGCTGCTGGAAAAGGAAGGCGTCGCCTTCGACATCAACGGCTATCGCGACGCGCCCCCCGGCCTGCGCATCTGGGGCGGCGCCACGATCGACACCGCCGATCTCGAGGCGCTGCTGCCCTGGCTGGACTGGGCGTTCGACCGCGCCCGGGCCGAGCTGAAGCTGGCCGCCTGACCCCTCGTTCTTCTCAATAAGCCCGTCATTCCCGCGAATCTCTCCGGTCCATCCTTGTCGTCATTCCCGCGAAAGCGGGAATCTCTTCCCGCAAAGTCGCGACGAGATCCCCGCTTTCGCGGGGATGACGAATTCAGGGTTCTGCCGAGAATGCTTTCGCGGGAATGACGGCCGAATTCATGGAGCACACCGATGCCCAAGGTTCTCATTTCCGACGCCCTATCCCCGGCCGCCGTCGCCATCTTCCGTGACCGCGGCGTCGAGGTCGACGTCAAGACCGACCTGAAGCCCGAAGAGCTGAAGGCGATCATCGGCCAGTATGACGGCCTCGCCATCCGCTCGGCCACCAAGGTGACCAAGGACGTGCTGGCCGCCGCGACCAACCTCAAGGTCGTCGGCCGCGCCGGCATCGGCGTCGACAATGTCGACGTGCCGGCCGCCACCCAGCGCGGCGTGGTGGTGATGAACACGCCCTTCGGCAACTCCATCACCACCGCCGAGCATGCCATCGCCATGATGTTCGCGCTGGCCCGGCAGCTGCCGGACGCCAACGCCTCGACCCATGCCGGCAAGTGGGAGAAGTCCCGCTTCATGGGCGTCGAGCTGTACGGCAAGACGCTGGGGCTGATCGGCTGCGGCAACATCGGCTCGATCGTCGCCGACCGTGGCATCGGCCTGAAGATGAAGGTCATCGCCTACGACCCGTTCCTGTCGCCGGAGCGGGCGCTGGACCTGGGGGTGGAGAAGGTCGAGCTGGACGGGCTGTTCCAGCGCGCCGATTTCCTGACCCTGCACACGCCGCTGACCGACCAGACCCGCAACATCATCGACGCGGCGGCGATCGCGAAGATGAAGCCGGGCGTGCGCATCATCAACTGCGCCCGCGGCGGGCTGATCGTCGAGGACGACCTGCTGGCGGCGCTGAAATCCGGCCATGTCGCCGGCGCCGCGCTGGACGTGTTCGCGGTCGAGCCGGCGAAG
The DNA here is from genome assembly GCF_052113205.1 of Inquilinus sp. YAF38. Taxonomy (NCBI): domain Bacteria; kingdom Pseudomonadati; phylum Pseudomonadota; class Alphaproteobacteria; order Rhodospirillales; family Rhodospirillaceae; genus Inquilinus; species Inquilinus sp. YAF38. The sequence continues at coordinate 8,841 of NZ_JBFRCU010000087.1, forward strand.
GAAAGCGCCTTCTTCGGCCTGCCGAACGTGGTCTGCACCCCGCATCTCGGCGCCGCCACCAGCGAGGCGCAGGAGAATGTGGCGCTGCAGGTGGCCGAGCAGATCTCGGACTTCCTGCTGTCCGGCGCCGTGACCAACGCGCTGAACATGCCGTCGGTGACGGCGGAGGAGGCGCCGAAGCTGAAGCCATATCTGGCGCTGGTCGAGCAGCTCGGCAGCTTCGCCGGCCAGATCACCGAGACCCGGCTGAAGGCGGTCAACATCACCTATGAGGGCGATGTCGCCCAGCTCAACACCCGGCCGATCACCAGCGTCATCCTGGCCGGGCTGCTGCGGCCGCTGCTGGACAGCGTCAACATGGTGTCGGCGCCGGTGGTGGCGCGCGAATACGACATCGACGTCAGCGAGACCAAGCGCGAGACCTGCGAGGACTACCACACGCTGGTGCGGCTGACGGTGACGACCGAGCGCCAGACCCGCAGCATCGCCGGCTCGCTGTTCGCCGGCACCAAGCCGCGGATCGTCGAGCTCGAGGGCATCTCGCTGGAAGCCGAGGTGGCGCGCAACATGCTGTTCGTGCGCAACGAGGACAAGCCGGGCTTCATCGGCCGCCTGGGCACGGTGCTGGGCGATGCCGGCATCAACATCGCCAACTTCAACCTCGGCCGGCGGCCGGAGGGCGGCAGCGCCCTGGCCCTGGTCTCGGTCGACAGCCCGGTGGCCGAGGAGATCGTCAAGGCCGTCATGGCCCTGCCCAGCGTGGTCCAGGCCAAGGCGCTGAACTTCTGAAGTCTCGTTCGCGTAGGTTGGGTTCGCGATAGCGAACCCAACATCGTGCGACCGGAAAGGTGTTGGGTTCGCATGCGCGAACCCAACCTACGATCGAAAGCAAAACCCCGGCCCCAGGCCGGGGTCGTCTCTTGACGGCCAAACCTCAGAACGGCGAGTCCGGGTAGTAGAACTCCTTGGCGTTGTCCTTGGTCACCAGCGTGGCGTCCAGGATGTAGCGGCCGCGGACCGGCAGGTGGCCGTAGAGATTGGCGGCGGTCAGGTCCATCGCCACCGCGACCATGGCCGGCGGGTACAGCACGTCGACCGGGATCATCTTGTCGCCGTCCATCACCTTCTTGACCATGTCCTTCATGCCGGCGCCGCCGACCACGAACTTGATGTCGGTGCGGTTGGCCTGCTGGATCGCCTCCAGCACGCCCACGGCCATGTCGTCGTCCTGACACCACACCGCGTCGATCTTCGGGAACTTGGCCAAGTAGTCCTGCATCACCTTGAAGGCATCGTCGCGGCTCCAGTTGCCGAACTGCTTGTCCAGCACCTTGATGCCGCTGCCGGCGATCGCCTCGTCGAAGCCCTTGATCCGCTCCTCGTCGATCACGATCGGCAGGCCGCGGATGACCACGACGTCGCCGGTGCCCAGCGTGTCCTTGATGTACTTGCCGGCGACGCGGCCCAGCTCCGGGTTGTTGCCGGCGACATAGAGGTCCTGGATCGACTGGTCGCTCAGCGCCMGGTCGACCACGGTGATGAAGACGCCCTTCGACTTCACCTGGCGGATCGGGTCGGTCAGCTCGTCGGAGTTGTGCGGCAGGGCCACCAGCGCGTCGATGCCCTGGGTGGTCAGATCCTCCAGCGCATTGGCCTGGGAGGCGCCGTCCGGCGAGGTCTTGACGATCACCTTCAGCCCCGGATAGCGGGCCTCCAGCGCCTTCGCCTCTTCCTGCGCGTGATAGACGACGCCGCCGGTCCAGCCATGGTCGGCGGCCGGGATCGACACGGCGATGGTCTTGCTCTCCTGCGCCTGGGCGACGCCGAAGGCCGCCATCAGGGCCACGGCCGCGAGGCCGATCATCTTGAAACGCATCAAATTCCTCCCACACAAATCGAGCCTGTTACGAACGGGCGGCCCTAATTGCCCGGCCGGCGCAGCAGCGACCGCTGCACCAGCATGGCGATGATGATGATGGCGCCCTGCACCGCGCCGATCAGGTACTCGCTGACCAGGTTGGACAGGGCCATGATGTTGCCGACGACCTCCAGGATCAGGGCGCCGCAGATGGTGCCCCAGATCCGGCCGATGCCGCCGCGCAGCGCGGTGCCACCGACGACCACGGCGGTGATCGCCTGCAATTCCCACAACAGGCCAGTGGTCGTGGTGGCCGAGCCCAGCCGCGGCACATAGACCAGCACGGCGACGGCGACGCAGACGCCCTGGATCACATAGGTCAGGGTGCGGACCCTGTCGACCGAGATGCCGGAATAGCGGGCGACATCCTCGTTCGACCCGACGGCGCGGACATGGCGGCCGAACGGCGTGCGGTACAGCACGAAGGCGCCGAGCGCGCCGACCGCCAGGATCACCAGGATCGGCACCGGCACGCCGAAGACGGTGCCGAAATAGACCGGCCGGTACAGCGCCCGCAGGTCCGGCGCCTTCATCGCGATCGAGCCGCCCTCGGCCAGCCAGATCAGCAGGCCGCGGAAGATGCCCATGGTGCCGAGCGTGACGATGAAGGGCTCGATCCGCCCGACCGTGGTGACGAGCCCGTTGCCGAGGCCGCAGAGCCCGCCGAGCAGGATCGCCGCGGCCCCGGCCAGGGCAATCAGGCCGATACCGTCGCCGATCGGCGCCGCATTCATCAGCAGGATCATGGCCCCGGCGACGAAGCCAGCCATCGACCCGACCGACAGGTCGAGCCCGCCCGCGGTGATGACGAAGGTGGCGCCCACCGCGATGATGGCGATGAAGGCGCTACGCGTGGTCACGTTCAGCAGGTTGTCGGCGCTGAGGAACCTCGCGTTCAGAATGGCATCGAGCCAGCTCTCGGCGGTGCTGAACTCCGCGCTCAGCAGTGTCCCGGCGACGATCAGCACGGCCAGGGCGGCGAACGGCGCCGCGGTCCGCAGGTCGAAGCGGAAGGCCCGTCCGGCGGGTGCAGCGGTGGTGCTTGTGCTGGTGCTCATGCCTGTTCCACCGGCGCTTCCGCCGGTGCCATGGTTTTCACGCCGGTGGCGTAGGTCACGATCTCGTCCTCGGTCATCGCCTCGCCGGTGACCTCGCCGACGATGCGGCCGGACCGCATCACCAGGATGCGGTGGCACAGGCCGATCAGCTCCTGCATCTCCGAGGAGATGACGATCACCGACTTGCCCTGTGCCGCCAGCTCGGCGACGAAGCGGTAGATCTGCTGCTTGGTGCCGATGTCGATGCCGCGGGTCGGCTCGTCGATCACCACGATCTCCGGCTCCAGCAGCATCATCTTGCCCAGCAGCAGCTTCTGCTGGTTGCCGCCGGACAGCTGCCCGGCCAGCAGGTCCTTGCGGCGCGTGCGGACGTCGAAGGCGGTGATGGCGCGGTCCAGCTCCTGCCACTCCTTCGCCGTGTCGATCACCGGCCCGCGGGTGAAGCGCTTCAGCGCCGCCAGGGTCAGGTTGATGCGCAAATCCTGGGCCAGCAGCAGGCCTTTGCCCTTGCGGTCCTCGCTGAGATAGACGATGCCGGCCGCCATGCTGTCGCGCACCGTGGCGAAGCGCGCCGGCTTGGCGTTCCGCCGGACCTCGCCATGGGCGGTGCGCAGCCCCAGGATGCCCTCCAGCAGCTCGGTGCGGCCGGCGCCAACCAGCCCGGCGAAGCCCAGGATCTCGCCGCGCCGCAGGGTGAAGGACACGTCCTCGGCGTAGCGCGGCACGGTCATGCCCCCGACCTCCAGCACCGGGTCGCCGGACGGGGCGTCGGTGCGTGGTGGGTAGAGATTGGCCATGTCGCGGCCGACCATCATCCGTGCCATGTCGAGCGGCTGCAGCTCCGCGGCGGGCCGGGTGCCGACCAGCCGGCCGTCGCGCAGCACCGTCACCCGATCGGCGATCGCCTTCACCTCCGGCAGCCGGTGCGAGACGTAGAGCACGCCGATGCCCTTGGCGCGGATGTCGTGGATGACCTTGAGCAGGGCGTCGGTCTCGTGCGAGGTCAGCGATGCTGTCGGCTCGTCGAAGATCACCACGCTGTGCGGCACCAGCAGCGCCCGGGCGATCTGCACCAGCTGGCGCTGGGCGATCGACAGCTGGGCGACCACGACCGCCGGGTCGATCTCCGCCCCCAGCGACCGCACCGCCTCGGCCGCCCGGGCGTTCATGGCGCGGTCGTCGACCGCCAAGCCGCGCCGCAGCTCGCGTCCGAGGAACAGGTTCTCGGCCACGGTCAGATGCGGCGCCAGCAGGATCTCCTGATGCACCAGCACGATGCCGTGCCGCTCGGCGTCCACCGGACCGGCGAAGCGGATCGGCGCGCCGTTCATGCTGATGCTGCCGGCGGTCGGCGCCAGATGGCCGGCCAGGATCTTCATCAGCGTCGACTTGCCGGCGCCGTTCTCCCCGATCACGGCGTGGACCTCGCCCGGAAGCAGGTCGAAGCCGATCTCCTGCAGCACGGCGACGGTGCCGAAGGTCTTGCCGAGGCTCTGGATGGACAGCACCGGGCCGGGAGCAGGGGAGGCGGCGGTCATGGCAGGTTGTCCCGGATGAAGATGTCGATCCGGATCCGCTCCTGGTCCGGCACGATCGGCACGCCCTCGCGCAGCGCCAGCAGCACCCGGATGCTGCTGCGCGCCATGTGGCCCGCATCCTGGTTGATGACGGCGTCGATGGTGCCGCGGATCAGGTGGCGGCGGGTGAACTCGGTCAGCTCATGGCCGATGAAGACGATGTCGCGGGCGCGGCCGGTCGCCTCCAGCGCCGCGACCACGCCCTGCTGGCCGCCGCCGACATTGTACAGACCGACCAGGTCGGGGTTCTCGTCCAGGAGGATGCGGGCGGCGGCCTCGACCCGGCCGGGATCGTCGCGCGCCTCGCGCAGCGGCAGCACCTCCAGCTGCGGGAATTCGCGGGCGATCACCTGCTCAAAGCCGAATTGCCGCTCGATATGGTCGCGAAGCTGCAGCGACCCGGCGATCAGCCCGACCTTGCCGTGGCGCGGCCCCAGGAAGCGGCCCAGCAGGCTGGCGGCGCTGCGGCCGGCGGCATGGTTGTCGAGCCCGACATAGTGGTGCCGCCTGGCGCTTGGCAGGTCGGAGACCAGCGTCACCACCGCGGTGCCGCGGGCAGCCAGGGCGTTCAGCGCCTCGACCACGGCCGGATGATCCAGCGCCACCACGGCGACGCCGTCCAACCCGGCCGGCAGCCTTTCCAGCGCCTCGGCCAGAACCTCGCCGTCGAACACGTCGACCCGCAGGACGTCGATGGCCACGTGCTCGGAATCGTAGCGGCGGGCGAGGGTGCGGAACTCGCCTTCCAGCGTGTGCATGAAGTCGTTGCTGCCGACCGGCAGGATCGCGGTAAACCGGAAATCGCGCGCCCGCGACAGGCGCGAGGCCAGCCGGTCCGGCTCGTATTGCAGCTTGTCGACCGCCGCTTTCACGCGGTCGATCATGCGCGCATGGATGCCGGCACGTCCGTTCAGCACGCGATCGACGGTCGCGACGCTGACGCCGGCTTCCCGCGCGACGTCTTGCAGCGTCGTCCTGGCCACGGAAGCCCCTCCCTGAATTGAAGGGATATCATCAAAATTTGATGAAGGGAAATCAAACCAAGCAGCGGTCCGGAAATCCTAGGCCGTCATTGCGAGCGCAGTGAAGCAATCCAGGGGCCGCTCGCACCGGCCCCTGATTGCTTCGTCGGCTTCGCCTCCTCGCAATGACGGAATCCCGAGGCTGGTCCGGCGTTGGGTTACGAACGCACCAGGCACCCGTGCAGAAAGATCTCCACCGCCTCGTCGACCTGGTGCTCGGTCTCCACCGCAGTCGGCAGCTGAGCGACGCCGAGGGTGGCGGCGCGGAGCGGCTCGGCAATCGCCATCGAGACCAGCATCCGGGCGGTTCCCATGGCGTCGTCGAAGCGCAGCACGCCATGCCGGCGCTGGGTCTCCAGCCATGCCGCGAGGGCCTCGGCATTGCGCACCGGGCCGGCCTGGTAGAAGGCCCTGGCCATCTCCGGAAAGCGCAGCGACTCGGCATAGACCAAGCGGTTCAGCGCCACCGTCTCCTCCGACAGCACCAGCCGCGCGAGCTCCTGCAGGAATTGGCGCAGCGCCTGCTTCGCCGCCGCCGGGTCGGGGCCGGCATCGCGTCCGATCGGCGAGCGCAGCGCCTCCGACCGGGCATCGATCACCGCCTCCAGCAGATGCTCCTTGGTGTCGACGAAGCGGTAGATCGTCTTCTTCGACACGCCGGCCGCCTGGGCCACCGCCTCCATGCTGGTGCCGCCGAAGCCCTGCGCCAGGAAGATCCGGGTCGCGGCCTCCAGGATCAGGCGCATGGTCTCCTCGTCGCTGCGCTGCTGCGGCCGTCCCCGTGATCGCTTCGGCGTTTCCTGCATGTCTGGCCCCTCGGTCGCGCAGTTGCGCATTTCGCCTTCATCTCCCATCTTTGGCTGGAAACCGTCAAGTTTCCTAAATCGCCTCGACGACCCCGCCGCCCTTGCTGACGGCCGGCGCCCCGGCGGTTCGGCTTTGGAGGGCAATGTCATGACGCATCAGGTTCAGCCGGCCCAGCTCCGCACCGCTCCCGTGCCGGAGGCCAGCGACGCCGCGGCCCCAGCCGCGCCGGCGCCGCGTCGCCGTATCGGCAAGAAGCTCCTGCTGCTGCCGTTGGGGGTCATCGTCCTGGCCGGCGCCGCGTGGTTCGGCTGGAACTGGTGGACCATCGGCCGGTTCCAGGAATCGACCGACGACGCCTATGTGAAGGCCGATTCGACCACCATCGCGCCGAAGGTCTCGGGCTACATCGCCGAGGTGCTGGTCCAGGACAACCAGGCAGTGACGGCCGGCCAGCCTCTGGCCCGCATCGACGACCGCGACTACGCCGTGGCGCTGGACCAGGCCAAGGCCAATGTCCTGGCCGCCCAGGCCGACATCGCCGATGCCGACGCCGCGATCCAGCAGCAGGCGGCGGCGATCGAGCAGGCCCGCGCCACCGTCGGGGTCGACCAGGCGGCGCTGACCTACGCCCAGCAGCAATTCGACCGCTACTCCGCCCTGGCGCGCACMGGCAATGGCAGCGTGCAGAACGCGCAGCAGATGACCGCCAATGTCCAGTCGGCGACGGCGACGCTGCAGCGCGACCAGGCGGCGGTGACCGCGTCGGAGAAGCAGCTCGACGTGCTGCGCGCCCAGCTGGAGAAGGCGAACGCCGCGCTGGCGGCCGACCAGGCGGCGCAGCGCCAGGCCGAGCTGAACCTCGGCTACACCACGATCACGGCGCCGGTGGCCGGCACGGTCGGCAACCGCAGCCTGCGGGTCGGCCAGTACGTGCAGGCCGGCACCCAGCTGATGGCCGTGGTGCCGCTGGCCGAGACCTATGTCGTCGCCAACTTCAAGGAGACGCAGCTGACCGACGTGCATCCGGGCCAGGCGGTCGACCTCGCGGTCGACATGTTCCCGGACGCCGACATCCACGGCCATGTCGACAGCCTGGCCCCGGCCAGCGGCCAGGAATTCGCCCTGCTGCCGCCGGACAACGCCACCGGCAACTTCACCAAGATCGTCCAGCGCATCCCGGTGAAGATCGCGCTGCGGCGCGACGACCCGCTGGCGGGCGAGCTGCGTCCCGGCATGTCGGTGATCGCCACCATCGATACCAAGAAGGCCGACACCAAGCAGGCCGACACCAAGCAGGACACCGCCAAGGCGCAGTGAGCGCCGCGGCCGGAGGGCCACGATCATGTCGTCCGCAACCACCACCGCCGGCGCCGGCCCGACCGACCGCGCCAGCCTGACCACCTGGATCTCGGTGTTCTCCGGCCTGCTCGGCGCCTTCATGGCGGTGCTGAACATCCAGATCACCAACGCCTCGCTGCCGCAGATCGAAGGCGGCATCGGGACCGGCGTCGACAACGGCGCCTGGATCTCGACCTCCTACCTGATCGGCGAGATCATCGTCATCCCGCTGACCGCCTATCTCAGCCAGGTCTTCGGGTTCCGCCGCTTCCTGCTGGTCAACACCACGCTGTTCCTGGTGTTCTCGGTGGCCTGCGCCTTCGCCGCCAATCTCGGCGAGATGATCCTGCTGCGCGGCATCCAGGGCTTCACCGGCGGCGTGCTGATCCCGATGGCCTTCACCCTGGTGATGACCAGGCTGCCGCTGTCGCAGCGGCCGATGGGCATGGCGCTGTTCGCCATCACCGCCACCTTCGCCCCGGCGATCGGCCCGACCATCGGCGGCTGGCTGACCGACAACTACGGCTGGGAATACATCTTCTACATCAACCTGGTGCCGGGCGGCGTCATGCTGGCCGGGCTGGCCGCGACGCTCGAGCGCGAGCCGATGCGCCTCTCCCTGCTGAAGGAGGGTGACTGGTTCGGCATCGCCGCCATGGCGATCGGCCTGGCCTCGCTGCAGACGGTGCTGGAGGAGGGCAACAAGGACGACTGGTTCGGGTCGCCGTTCATCGTCCGGCTGGCCGTCGTCGCCGTCGTCTTCCTGGCGCTGTTCATCTGGATCGAGCTGCGCGTGGCCAAGCCGGCGGTCGACCTGCGGCTGCTGCTGCGCCGCAACTTCGGCTTCGGCACGCTGGCCAACGTCTTCCTCGGCTTCGCCCTGTATGGCAGCGCCTATCTGCTGCCGCAGTATCTGGCCCAGGTGCAGGGCTATGATTCGCAGCAGATCGGCGAGGTGATGGCCTGGACCGGCCTGCCGCAGCTTTTGATCATCCCGCTGGTGCCGATGCTGATGGGGCGGGTGGACGCCCGCTGGCTGGTGGCCGGGGGGCTGCTGGTCTTCGCCGGCAGCTGCTTCATGAACATCCACATGTCGCTGGTCTATGGCAGCGACCAGCTGCTGGTGCCGAACATCGTCCGCGCCATCGGCCAGGCGGTGGTGATGGCGCCGCTGTCGGCCATCGCCATGGCCGGCATCGCCCGGCACGAATCGGCCGCGGCCTCCGGCCTGTTCAACATGCTGCGCAACCTCGGTGGCGCCTTCGGCACGGCGCTGCTGGGCACCATCGTGACCAAGCGCGAGCAGTACCACTCGAACATCATCGGCCAGTCGGTGTCGCTGTTCCAGGAGGCGACGCGGACCCGGATCGACCAACTGACCCAGCACTTCCTGTCCAGCGGCGTGTCCGACCCGGCCACCGCCAAGCACCAGGCGATCATCGCCATCGGCAGGACCGTGCGGGCGCAGTCGCTGGTGATGGGCTTCAGCGACACCTTCGCCGTGCTGGGCGTGATCCTGCTGGCCTCCGCCGCTTGCGTCTTCATCATGAAGAAGGGTGCGGCCGGCGGAGGTGGGGGAGCGCACTGAACTGGTTCGTCATCGCGAGGAGCGAAGCGACGTGGCGATCCAGCGGCACCAGCCTCTGGATCGCCACGCCCCTGCGGGGCTCGCGATGACGGGCGCGGTTGCGCCCGTCAGTTCACCATCCTGCGGTACAAATGCCAGGTGGCGTGGCCGAGCACCGGCATGACCACGATCAGCCCGACGAACAGCGGTAGCGAGCCGATCACCAGCCCGGCGGCGACGATCAGGCCCCAGGCCGCCATCGGGATCGGGTTGGCGGCCACGGCGCGTACCGAGGTCCAGATCGCGGTGTCGGCGCCGACGTCGCGGTCCAGCAGCAGCGGGAACGACACCACGCCGATCGCCATCGCCGCCACGGCGAAGGCCAGGCCGACGCCGCAGCCGACCACGATCAGGGTCCAGCCGGCCGTGGTGCCGAACACCTCGTTCAGGAACAGGCTGAGCGAGGCGGGCTCGCCCGGGCCGAGCGTGGCGTTGTAGATGACGTTGGCCATCACCATCCACAGCACGAAGATCGCCGCCAGAATGGCGCCGACGGTGAGGATGACGCCGAAACGGGGCGTTCGCAGCACGCCGAAGGCGGCGCCCCAGCTGGACGGTTCGCCCAGCTCCCGCCGCCGGCTCATCTCATACAGGCCGATCGCGGCGAACGGCCCGATCAGAGCGAAGCCCGAGGCCAGCGGGAACAGCAGCGGGATCATGTCCTGCCCGACCATGGCCCGCGCCAGCACCAGCCCGACCACCGGATAGATCAGGCACAGATAGAGCACGTCGGTGCGGTAATGGCCGAAATCCTCGAAGCCCTTGGCCAGAGCGTCGCGCAGGTCTCGCAGCCCGATGCGGTGCACCGCCGGGGCCAGGACGTTGGGGTTTTCCTCGGCGTGGAAGACGGTCTGGCTGCCGGTGCGCAAGGCGTGGCCGCCGAATTTGAGCTGGTCCGCTCCCCACTCCAGGGGATTTCGGATGGTCATGTCCGTTCCTCCCGAACTTCAGGGGGCCCGCGTCGACCGTGGCAGTGCGGCCGGGATGGCCGCCGGTCATGCCGACGCGACCCGCCATGGACCAAAGTATAGCCCGACTGCGACATTCCGTCCCCTCCCTTTATTGGACGGCTCGGGGCAGCCAAAACGGCCCGAATCGCGTGGCCCTTGAAGCCGGAGACGGAAAGCCGGAGTATCGTGGCGTCGGCAACGCCCGATGCAGCCAGCATCCAGCCAGCCAGGAGGAAGCGTGATGGTGCGTTCGACCCTGATCGGTGCACTCGCCTTGATGGCCTTGACCGCCACGGCCCGGGCCGATGGCGATCCGGCCGCCGGCGAGAAGGTGTTCCAGGTGTGCAAGGCCTGCCACCAGATCGGCGAGACCGCCAAGAACGCGGTCGGGCCGGAGCTGAACGGCCTGTTCGGCCGCCATTCCGGCTCGGTCGCGGGCTACAACTACTCCGACGCCAACAAGAACTCTGGCATCACCTGGGACGAGACGGTGTTCCGCGAGTACATCAAGGGCCCGCGGGCCAAGATCCCGGGCACCAAGATGACCTTCATCGGCCTCAAGGACGACCAGAAGATCGACGATCTGATCGCCTTCCTCAAGCAGTTCGACGCCGACGGCAAGAAGAAGTGAGGCGGCTACCGACATCGGTTGACAATCGAGCGGGCTGACCCGCATCATCAATTTACAGGCCAAGGCCGGACAAGTCTTAAGCTGCAAGGGTCGTCTTCGCGTCGACCGTGACGCGGGACGGCCGGGCCAGACGAAGAAGCCGGCCGGCCTCGACAAATGCGAAGGCCGTCATCCATGACGATGTGGCCACCACCAGGGGGAAACCGCCGCGCCGGCCCGAAGGGCCGGAATGCAGGATGCCCCCGCTCTGTGCCGCCGCATCCGCTTTTGATCCCAGATCGATCGACTCCCGGCCTTCTCGTCCCAGCAGTAGCTCAAGACGGGGGTGACCGGAGATGAAGACTGCGCTCGTCCTGGTTCTGGTCGCCGTCGGCTCGGTGGTGTTCCACCTGCTGAGCCCCTGGTGGTGGACCCCGATCGCCTCGAACTGGCACTACATCGACAGCACGATCGAGATGACCTTCTGGATCACCGGCGTGGTGTTCACCGCGATCGTGCTGTTCACCGCCTACTGCGTCTGGCGCTTCCGCCATCGCGAGGGCAACGTCGCCGACTACAAGCCGGAGAACAAGCGGCTGGAGACCTGGCTGACCGTCGCCACCGGGGTCGGAGTGGCGGCGATGCTGGCGCCGGGGCTGGTGGTCTGGGCCCATTTCGTCGAGGTGCCGGCCGATGCGACCGAGGTCGAGGTCATGGGCCAGCAATGGCAGTGGTCGTACCGGCTGCCCGGCAAGGACGGCAAGCTCGGTGCCGCCTCGACCCAGGCGGTGACGGCGGAGAACCCGTTCGGCGTCCATGCCGACGACCCGGCCGGCCAGGACGATATCCTGATCCAGGGCGGCGAGCTGCATTTGCCGATCGACAAGCCGGTGAAGATGCTGCTGCGCGCGGTCGACACGCTGCACGATTTCTACGTGCCGCAGTTCCGGGCGAAGATGGACATGATCCCGGGCTCGGTCACCTATTACTGGTTCACGCCGACCCGCACCGGCACCTTCGAGGCGCTGTGCGCCGAGCTGTGCGGCACCGGCCATCCCTATATGCGCGGCGTCGTCATCGTCGACGCCCAGGCCGATTACGACGCCTGGCTGGCGCAGCAGGCCACCTTCGGCCAGGTCTCGGCGCTGCCCGGGCCGGCCGGCCGCGAGGTGGCCGCCGCGAAGTAGTTCCGGCCCCGCGAAGGGGAGGGGCCGCGAGGAGGAACATTCGGCCGGGACGATCCCCGTCGAGCCCGGCCGGGAGGAAGCAGGAGGACACGCCCATGGTGGACGTCATCCGCGAGCCTGTCGCGCCGGTCCCGCCGCTCGAGGTGCCGGATGTCGACCTGTACCATCCGAAGAGCTGGCTCACGACCTGGGTGTTCTCGCAAGACGCCAAGGTCATCGCCGTCCAATATGCCAGCACGGCACTGGCGATCGGCCTCGTCGCCCTGGTGCTGTCCTGGATGATGCGGCTGCAGCTGGCCTTTCCGGACGACTTCGCCTTCATCGACGCCACCGGCTATTACCAGTTCATCACCATGCACGGCATGATCATGGTGATCTACCTGCTGACGGCGCTGTTCCTGGGCGGCTTCGGCAACTACCTGATCCCGCTGATGCTGGGCGCGCGGGACATGGTGTTCCCCTATGTCAACATGCTCAGCTACTGGATCTACCTGCTGGCGGTGCTGGTGCTGGTGGCCGGCTTCTTCGCCCCCGGCGGGCCGACCGGGGCGGGCTGGACCCTGTATCCGCCGCAGGCGATCCTGTCCGGCACGCCGGGCGGGCGCGAATGGGGCATCATCCTGATGCTCGCCTCGCTGATCCTGTTCATCATCGGCTTCACCATGGGCGGGCTGAACTACGTCGTCACCGTGCTGCAGGGACGGGCGCGGGGGATGACGCTGATGCGGATGCCGCTGACGGTGTGGGGCATCTTCACCGCCACCGTCATGGCGCTGCTGGCCTTCCCGGCGCTGTTCGTGGCCTGCGTGATGATGCTGATCGACCGGCTGCTGGGCACCAGCTTCTTCATGCCGGCCCTGGTCGAGATGGGCGAGCAGTTGAAATACGGCGGCGGCAGCCCGATCCTGTTCCAGCACCTGTTCTGGTTCTTCGGCCACCCCGAGGTCTACATCGTCGCCCTGCCGGCCTTCGGCATCGTCTCCGACCTGATCAGCACCCACGCCCGCAAGAACATCTTCGGCTACCGCATGATGGTGTGGGCCATCGTCGGCATCGGCGCGCTGAGCTTCGTGGTCTGGGCGCACCACATGTATGTCAGCGGCATGAACCCGTATTTCGGGTTCTTCTTCGCCACCACGACGCTCATCATCGCCATCCCGACGGCGATCAAGGTCTACAACTGGGTACTGACCCTGTGGCGCGGCGACATCCACCTGAACCCGCCGATGCTGTTTGCCCTCGCCTTCATCGTCACCTTCGTCAATGGCGGGCTGACCGGGCTGTTCCTGGGCAATGTCGTGGTCGACGTGCCGCTGTCCGACACGATGTTCGTGGTCGCCCATTTCCACATGGTGATGGGGGTGGCGCCGATCTTCGTGGTGTTCGGCGCGATCTACCACTGGTACCCGAAGATCACCGGCCGGATGCTGGACGACACCATGGCCAAGATCCACTTCTGGGTCAGCTTCGTCGGCGCCTATGCGATCTTCTTCCCGATGCATTATCTCGGGCTGATTGGCGTGCCGCGGCGTTATTTCGAGCTCGGCGAGACCGCCTTCGTGCCCCCCTCGGCGCATGACCTCAACATCTTCATCACCGCTGCGGCGCTGACCGTCGGCGCGGCCCAGCTGCTGTTCCTGTTCAACCTGATCTGGAGCGTGCGGCACGGCCGCGACGCCGGCGGCAACCCGTGGCGGGCGACGACGCTGGAATGGCAGACGCCGACCACTCCGCCGCCGCACGGCAATTGGGGCCGCGACCTGCCGGTGGTCTATCGCTGGGCCTATGACTACAGCGTCCCGGGCGCTGCGCAGGACTTCCTGCCGCAGAACCAGCCCGGCGCCGTGCACCACGGCTGAGGGCGCGGCGATGGTCATCGTCACCCTGTTCATGCTGACGCTCGGGGGCCTCGCCTTGTGGTGGCTGGCCCGCCAGGGGCTGATGGAGAAGCCCTGGCTGGAGGAGAGCACGGTTGCCAATGTGCCGGCCACCGGGGCCTCGCTGCGGCCCACGCCCCTGATCGGGCTGGGCGTGTTCCTGGCCGTCGCCGGCGCGCTGTTCGCCCTGCTGGTCAGCGCCTATTCGATGCGCATGGCGATGCCGGACTGGCGGGCGCTGCCGGTGCCGCTGCTGCTGTGGATCAACACCCTGGCGCTGATCGCCGCCAGCGTCGGGCTGCAATGTGCCCAGAGCGCGGCGCAGCGCGGCGACCTGGCCGACATCCGCACCGGCCTGCTGGCCGGCGGCGCGGCGTCGCTGGTGTTCGTGGCCGGGCAACTGCTGGCCTGGCAGCAGCTGCACATGCTGGGCTATTTCCTGGCCAGCAACCCGGCCAATTCCTTCTTCTACCTGGTCACCGCGGTGCATGGCGTGCATGTGCTGGGCGGTCTGATTGCCCTGGGCCGCACCGGCGCCCGGGCCTGGCGCGCTCCCCTGGCCGAGATCGATCCCGACAGGCTGCGCCTGAGCGTCCAGCTGTGCACGCTGTACTGGCATTTCCTGCTGCTGGTCTGGCTGATCCTGCTCGCCCTGCTGACCGGCTGGGCGGACCGCTTCGCCGAGATCTGCAGCCAGCTCCTGACCTAGGGGAGGTCGTCGATGGCCGAAACCCATATCGCCGGAACGCTCGAACGCCCCGAGGGCTGGCAGGGCGTCGCCGCCGACTGGTCGTCCGACCAGCGCGCCTTCAAGAGCGCGTCCTGGGGCAAGGCGATGATGTGGATCTTCCTGCTCAGCGATACCTTCGTGTTCGGCTGCTTCCTGCTGTCCTACATGACGGTGCGGATGTCGACCGCCCAGAGCTGGCCGAACCCGAGCGAGGTGTTCGCGCTGACCATCGGCGGCAAGCCGATCCCGCTGATCCTGATCGCGATCATGACCTTCGTCCTGATCAGCAGCAGCGGCACCATGGCCATGGCGGTGAATTACGGCTATCGCCGCGACCGGGTGAAGACGGCGGTGCTGATGCTGGTCACCGCGGCCTTCGGCGCCACCTTCGTCGGCATGCAGGCGTTCGAATGGACCAAGCTGATCACCGAAGGCGTGCGGCCCTGGGGCAACCCCTGGGGTGCGCCGCAATTCGGCTCGGCCTTCTTCATGATCACCGGCTTCCACGGCACCCATGTCACCATCGGCGTGATCTTCCTGATCGCCATGGCCCGCAAGGTGCTGCGCGGCGACTTCGAGACCGGCCGGCGCGGCTTCTTCACCAGCCGGCGGGGCAATTACGAGATCGTCGAGATCACCGGCCTGTACTGGCATTTCGTCGATCTGGTCTGGGTGTTCATCTTCGCGCTGTTCTATCTGTGGTGAGGGACATGGCACACGCCGCGCATATCGACGACGGGCACGGGCAGCCGCAGCCGGTCGTCCATGCCAAGGGGCAGCAGCACCCGATCAAGCTGTACCTGGTGGTCTGGGGCTGGCTGTTCGTGCTCAGCGCCTGCTCCTACCTGGTCGACTATTTCGCCCTGCAGGGTCTGCTGCGCTGGAGCCTGATCCTGATCTTCATGATGCTGAAGGCGGGGCTGATCGTCGCCGTGTTCATGCACATGAAGTGGGAGCGGCTGGCCCTGGTCTACGCCATCACGGTGCCGCCCGTGGCGCTGCTGGTCTTCGTCGCCCTCATGGTCGCCGAATCCGACTATACCCTGCTGACCCGGATGACGTTCCTGGGCGGGCAGTAGGGGCGGAGAAGAGGGAGGCGGCGGCAACCACCCCCACACTGTCATGCCCGGGCTTGACCCGGGCATCCAGGGAATGTCGATGCCGCTCTGGGTGGCCCCTGGATTGCCGGGTCAAGCCCGGCAATGACAGGAAGGGGAAGACCGAACGCGCTTACCCCTTGATCACTCCATCCGCGATCTCGCGGATCAGCTCCGGCAGCACCTCGAAGGCATACGGCCGGTAGATGCGCTCCAGCGGCGTGTGGTAGTCGCGGCCCCAGGGGCCGGCATTGACGATCGGGATCTGCGCCAGGGCCGGGCCGTCGGGCCAGGGCAGGCCGGCGCCCCAGGCCGGGGTGTCGGCAGCGATGGCCGCGACCGAGCTCTCGTCACCCGTGCCGAGGAAGCTCATGTCCGAGATGCCGGGGAACCAGGGCTCGAGCCCGATCGTGGTGCGGTGGCGCACCGCCACCCTGGCCGCGGCCTCGCGCGTCGCCCGCTCCAGCCGCTGCCCGGCCTCGTCCTCGCCCAGCGACACCGGCAGATAGGGCATCGACGCCAAGCCCAGCACCACCGCCGGGCCGCTGCGGCCGCTCAGGCGCCACAGCGCTTCGGTGATCCGCCGGCATTGCTCCGGCAGGTCCAGCCCGGCCTCCGCCACCTCGGCCGCCACCGTGGCGAGGGCCGCCTCGGCTTCCGGCGAGCGCGCCAGGACCTCGCGCCGCAACTCGGCGAAGCGCAGCACCGGCACGTCCGGCACATCGGCCCCGCCGCGTTGCCGCAACTGCGCGGCGACGCCGGCGGCCGCGTCCCCGATCAGCTTGGCCAGCGGCGCCAGCACATCCTCGGGTCCGCGCCGGTACCGCGCGGTGTTCCAGAACATCCAGACCGTGCCGGGGGTGGTGACGTCGTAGCCGGCCTTGCCGTCCTTCATGCCCAGCAGCGTCGCCGGCGTGCCGGAGGCGTTGCCCAGGCTCTCGGTCAGCTCCGGCGCCCATTCCACCGCGGCGGCAATGGCGCCGGCCAGGGCAGCGGCGCCGACGCCGTGGATCGTCTCGGCGGCATGGGCGGCGCGGCCGATCACCAGCGCACTGGGCAGCAGCTTGCCGACGCTGCCCAGCGCCACCGACCGGCCGAAGCGGCCGTCGCCGGTGTCGCCCAGGCAGTCGAGATTGATCGCGGCGTCGAGGCTCAGCCCCAGCCGCTCGGCCAGGCCGGGCAAGGCGCGGGCGGCGCTGCGGGCGCCGGAGGAGTTGACCTCCTCATCCGGCACGGCGAGGAACAGCAGGTTGCCCTCGCGCTCCGGCTCCGCGGCCGCGGCCTCGACCACCGCCAGGCCGGCGGCGAGGCCGCCCTTCATGTCGAGCAGGCCGCGCCCGGGCAGGAAGTCTGGCCCGGAGAGATCGGCCAGGGCCCGCTGCCCGGCCTCGCTGCGCGCATCCCGCCGCAGCCGGGCCAGCAGGGCGTCCTTCAACCGCTCCGGCTCGGTCGCCAGCGGTTGCAGGTCGCCGTAATCGGCCGTCGTCACCGTGTCGAAATGGCCGGTCAGCACCACAGTGCGGCGGCCGCGTCCGCGCAGCAGCGCGGCAACGCTGGCCCGCCCCAGCCGGTCGCCCGCCGGGATGGTCCAGACGTCGTCCGGCCGGTCGCGGAATGCCGGGCTCGCGCGCAGCAGGCCGCACAGCCTCTCGGCGAAGGCCACCTCGTCCGCCGTGCCGGTGACGCTGGGGATGCGGGTGAGGGTCAGCGCCCAGTGCTCGGCGCGGGCGGCGAGTTCGGTCATGGTCTCAGCTCTTGCCGGCGAAGGCGTTGAAGGTGATCAGCGTCATCGTGTCCTTGATGTGCGGCAGGGCGTGGATGCGGCTGTTGACGAAGCGGCCGACATCGACGTCGTCCGCCAGGTAGCATTTGACCATCAGATCGAACTGGCCGGAGATCGAATAGATCTCCGACACCTCCTCGATCTCGTCCACCGCGTGCTCGGCCGTGTCGTAGGCGTGGCCCAGCTCGCATTTCACCATGATGAAGATCGGACGCATCAAGCGGCCTCCGTGACTCGGGGTACGGGCCGATCCTAGCCCGGCTGCCGCGCGTGGTCATGCGGGATGGCCATCGCGCGATGTCTCTCGGCCTCAATTGCAGCACAGTTCATAGGATAATATGAGAATGCTGCCCATTGCTGAGCGGAACCCTCGGCCGTGCGTCGATCCTCTGGACAGGATCTGGCCGCCAGTGTCGAGTGTTCGGGCGATAATACTTCGTATCGATCCGATCGAGTGCGGCAGGATCAAGAGAAAAATCGCCAAGACTCATAGATAGCCATTTGGATCGCGATATTGCGTCGCGACCGTTTGGTGCGGTCTCGACATAAATATTTTCTGAAACGAAATTGAACAGGAGAGAGATCATGGCCACCATCACCTATTCATGGGGAACCCCGATCCTCGGGTTCACCTTGAATGGCGAGACGGACGGAAGCCAGGCGGATATCGCCATCGCCGCGACCGCCGACGGGGGCTATCTGGGGGCCTGGAGCGTCGGCAGCGGCTATGTCCGGGGCCGATACGTCGATGCCGACGGCACACCGGGCTCCGAATCCGACATCAACACCACGACGGCCGGCAACCAGTTCGATGCCAGCATGGCGTTGCTGGGCAACGGCAACAATGTCGTCAGCTTCACCGATCACAGCTCGGGCACCGATGTGGTCCGGATCCGCATCCTCGGCGATGGCGCGCCCGAGGACGATTTCGCGGTGCCTACCAATTCCAAACCCCTGCGGGAATCCGACGTCACAGCGCTGGGGTCCGACGGCTTTGCGGTCGCCTACACTCGCGACTATGGCGGCGGCGACACCGATGTCTTCGTTCAGCGATACGAGGCGGACGGAGACCTGGTCGGCGGGGTGATCGTCGTCGACAGCAGCAACGCCCTGGCCACCGACCATGCTTCGATCACCGGCCTTGCCTCCGGCGGCTTCGTCGTGACCTGGGAGATGTCCGCGGCCGCCGGCGGCAACCATTCCACCTGGTTCCAGCTCTACGACGCATCGGGGGCTGCCGTGACCGTTGCGGGCGACGCGTCCGGCAGCCATCACCTGATCGACGCGTCCGGCTCGATCAACCAGGACATCCAGGTCGCCGCCCTGCAGGATGGCGGCTTCGTCGTGGCCTATGCCGACAACGGCTGGCCTGGCGGCGACGGCACCGAGATCACGGCGGAGGTCTTCAATGCCGACGGAACGGACCGCACCAACTATATCAAGGTCAACACCGACGTCGCGGGCGATCAGCTCCACCCGACGATCACCGTCCTGTCCAACGGCTACTTCGTGGTCGGCTGGACCGATTCGAGCGTTCTCTACTATCAGGCCTACGACCCGAGTGGCGCCGCCATCGGCTCCAACTTCCTGGCCCAAACCGACGTCATCGAAGGCGAGATCGCAGCCCTGGCCGACGGCCTGATGGCCAACGTGCGCGAGAGCTCGTTCACCGATGGCGACGGCAATTCGGTCCGCAGCTCGGTGCATGCGCTGATCCGCGACACCGTCGGCACCGTGGCGGACGATACCCTGACCGGCGACAGCCTGCGCGACTTCGTCTACGGCGGTGACGGCAGCGACACCCTCAACGGCAATGGCGCCGACGACGCTCTGTTCGGCAACGCAGGCGCCGACACCCTCATCGGCGGCGCCGGGGCCGACGTTCTCGACGGCGGCGCCGGGGCCGATGTCCTCAACGGCGGCGCCGGTACCGACACCGCCAGTTATTACTACAGCGCGGCCGGGGTCACGGTCGACCTCGCCGCCGGCACCGACAGCGGCGGCGATGCCGCGGGCGACRYGCTGACCGGGATCGAGAACCTCTACGGCAGCAACCAGGGCAACGACACCCTCGCCGGCGATGCCGGCGCCAACAAGCTGCAGGGCTGGGGCGGTGACGACGTGCTCCGCGGCGGCGCCGGGGCCGACGTGCTCGACGGCGGGGCCGGCACCGACACGGCCAGCTGGTACACCAGTGCTGTCGGGGTCACGGTCGATCTCGTCGCCGGCACCGCCAGTGGCGGCGACGCCGGGGGCGACATGCTGGCCGGCATCGAGAACCTTTCCGGCAGCCAGGGCAGCGACACCCTCGCCGGCAGCGCCAGCCCCAACAAGCTGCAGGGCTGGGGCGGCGACGATGTGCTCCGCGGGGCCGCCGGGGCCGACGTGCTCGAAGGCGGCACCGGCATCGACACCGCCAGCTGGTACACCAGTGCTGCCGGGGTCACGGTCGACCTTGCCGCTGGCACCGGCAGCGGCGGTGAGGCCGCGGGCGACACGCTGGTCGGGATCGAGAACCTTTCCGGCAGCAACCTGGGCGGCGACACCCTCGCCGGCAACAGCGGCGCCAACAGGCTGCAGGGCTGGGGCGGCGACGACGTGCTYCGCGGCGCCGCCGGGGCSGACGTKMTCGAGGGYGGSRCCGGCATCGACACSGCCAGYTAYTACACCRGCRCSRYCGGGGTCACGGTCGATCTTGCCGCCGSCACCGCCAGCGGCGGCGAMGCCGCSGGCGACGTGCTGAGCGGCATCGAGAACCTCTCCGGCAGCAACCTGGACAACGACACCCTCGCCGGCAATGCCGGCGCCAACAAGCTGCAGGGCTGGGGCGGCGACGATTTGCTCCGCGGCGGGGYAGGGGCCGACACGCTCGAGGGCGGCGCCGGCACCGACACCGTCAGTTATTACAGCGGTGCCGTCGGGGTCGCGGTCAACCTCGCCGCCGGCACCGCCAGCGGCGGAGAGGCCGCCGGCGACGTGCTGACCGGGATCGAGAATCTCACCGGCAGCAACCTGGGCGGTGACACGCTCACCGGCAATGCCGGCGCCAATGTGCTGCAGGGCTGGGGCGGCAACGACACCCTCGTTGGCGGTGCCGGCAAGGATACGCTGACCGGCGGTATCGGGGCCGATAGTTATTACTTCACCGCCGTCGGCGACAGCGCGGTCGGGGCTAACGCCGACGTCATCACCGACTTCAGCCATCTCCAGGCCGACAAAGTCGACGTGAACCTTATCGACGCCAGCACCGGCGTTGCCGGCAACCAAGCCTTCAGCTTCATCGGCACCGGTGCCTACACCGGCATCGCCGGCCAGCTGCGCTACTCCGTCGCCGGCGGCGTGACCACCATCGCCGGCGACGTCAACGGCGACAGTGTCTCGGACTTCCACATTACCCTGACCGGCAGCATCGCTCTCGTCGCCGGCGACTTCGTGCTGTAGGGACGTTTCGGACCTTCCTGCCGCCGAATTGGACAGACCACCGACATCGGCCAATCAGCGGCAGAAGGATCTCGGGAGGCAGTGCGGCCAGCGGCCGTAAGGACGCTGCGCCGCCTGCTTGGTTTGGCCGTCGTGCCCGTTCTTGCTGAAGATCGTCCTGCAAGATAGTGGACTGCACCCCTGGACTGAGACAGAAGAATTAGGGTGACATGGGCGATCGGAGGCTGAATGCCCGACAAGCCCAGGAGTCCCACACGCAGTTTCCCCGCCGCGCTGAAGCAGGCGGCGATGGTTCGGCTTGAAGCCGGCGAAGCGCTGGCGGCAGTCGCCCGCGACCTCGGCGTCAGCCGCAAGGTGCTCTATGGCTGGCGTGCGCTCTGGCG
>NZ_JBFRCU010000088.1:0-30045 GCF_052113205.1 Inquilinus sp. YAF38
CGCCGACCAGCTCCCTTGCGCCGCGCCAGACGGCGCAGGCATACCGTCGCGCACGACACCATGCGCTCGAGAAGCACCGCCCCCCTTTATCCAGGCGCCGATCCCCGAACCGCCCCAATGACCAATCGATCTCCATGACGACACTCCGGTTCCCCAAAGTGTCGCCCATAGAATCACACACCCCGGGCCGCCGGGAATCGACAACCCTCTCCCCGAGTCAATCTGTCGCTCCAAAGATCCGTAGATGCCCTAGCYTGCGGGAGGGGGTAGGGGGAGGGGCTGTCGCAGCCGGCTCAGACTCCCCGGAACCGGGGCGGGCGGCGTTCGGCGAAGGCCGCCTGACCCTCGCGGAAATCGGCGCTGCGATAGGCGGCGTCAGACAGCGCCGCGGTCTCGGCCGTGTCGCTGTCGGCGCCGGCCATGATCGCCTCGATCATCCGCTTGGCCGCGCGCAGGCTGTGCGGCGCCCGCTCGGCCAGGGTGTTGGCATAATCCAGCGCCGCCGACTCGACCGCGTCGTCCGGCAGCACCTGGTCGACCAGCCCGATCGCCAGCGCCTCCGACGCGTCGAGAAGGCGGCCCGAGAACAGCATGTCCTTGGCCCGGGCGGGCCCGACCGTCGCCACCAGCCGCCGCGTGTCGGCGAAGCTGTAGGCCAGGCCGAGCCGGGCCGGGGTGATGCCGAGCCGCGCGGTGCCGCCGGCGAAGCGCAGGTCGCAGGCCAGCGCCAGGCCGCAGCCGCCGCCGACGCAGAGACCGCGGACCAAAGCGATGCTCGGCCGGTCCAGGCTTTCGACCGCCGCCAGCCCAGCCCGGACCGCGGCGTTGTACCCGGCGGTCGAGCCGGCATCGGCGAAGACCGTGCCGAATTCAGTGATGTCGGCCCCGGCCGAGAAGACACCCTCTCCCTCTACGATCACCGCCGCGACYTCGGGGTCGGCGTCGATCTCGCGGCACAGATCCGGCAGCGCCCGCCACATCGCGGCGCTGATCGCATTGTGCCGCGCCGGCCGCTGCAGCCGCAGCCGCGCCAGCCGGCCGTCGCGGAACCATCGGATCGAGGTGTCGGTCATCGGGGCCTCGGCAAACATAACGCTGTCATGCCCGGGCTCGACCCGGGCAGCCAGAAGATGTCGAGACCCTCTGGATTGCCGGGTCAAGCCCGGCAATGACAACAGAAGCTGCGAGGCTTGACCGGATGCGCATATTTGTGAGAATGAACGTTCATTCTCACACGGATCGAGCCATGTCCGAACCCGTCACCGCGCCCCTGTCCCGCCGCGAGGAGAAGCGGCGCCACATCCTGGAGGCAGCCGCCGACTGCTTCGCCCGGCGCGGCTTCCACGGCACCGGCATGGCCGAGATCTGCGAGGCGGCGAGGATGAGCGCCGGCAACCTGTACCGCTATTTCCGGAACAAGGAGGCGATGATCGCCGCCCTGGTCGATGCCGAGCGCGAGGAGACTTCGGCGCTGTTCCGGACGGTGGAGGACACCGACGACCCGCTGGCCGCGATCACCACCCTGCTGGAGCGCTTCCTGACCCTGACCACCGACGCCGCCGGGCACCGGCTGTGGCTGGAGATCCTGTCCGAGGGCGCGCGCAACCCGCAGATCCAGGCGGTGCTGGACCGCAGCGACCTGGAGGTCCGGCCGGCGCTGGCCCATCTGGTCGGCCGGGCCGCCGCGCTGGGCCAGGCCGATCCTGCGATCGACGGCGACCAGGCGGCGGTCTGGCTGCTGATGCTGATCGACGGCTTCAGCGCCCGGGTCGCGACCGATCCGCGCTTCGACATCGCCGCCGGCATCGCCGCCCTGCCCGGCATGGTCCGCCGCCTCCTCGCCCCCGGAGCCTGAGCATGACCGGATCCGTCAATCGCTGGGCGATCCTGCCCATCGTCTCGCTGGCGCTGCTGATGGTGGCGATCGACGCCACGGTGCTGCACATCGCCGTGCCGACCCTGACCCGCGCTTTGGCGCCGAGCGCGCCGCAGATGTTGTGGATCATCGACATCTACCCGCTGCTGATGGCCGGGCTGCTGCCCGCTGCCGGCACGCTGGGCGACCGGATCGGGCACAAGCGGATGCTGCTGCTGGGGCTGGTGCTGTTCGGGCTGGCCTCGGCCGCCTGCGCCGTCGCCCCCGGGCCGGAATGGCTGATCGCCGGCCGCGCCTTCCTGGCGTTCGGCGGGGCGATGATGATGCCCGCCACCCTGTCGCTCCTGCGCCTGGCCTTCGACGACCCGCGCGAACGGGCGATCGCGATCGGCATCTGGGGCTCGGTCGCGTCCGGCGGCGCCGCCTTCGGTCCGGTGGTCGGCGGCGCGCTCCTGGAGCATTTTTCCTGGGGCGCCGTGTTCCTGATCAACGTGCCGATCGTGCTGGTCGCCCTGCCCTTCGCCTGGTGGCTGCTGCCCGGCCGGCGCGGCGGCGAGAAGCGGCCCTGGGACCTGCCCGGCCTGGTGATGGCGATGGCCGGGATCATCGCCGTGGTCTATGCGGAGAAGCAGATCACCCATGCCGGCGCGAATCCCTGGCTGTCGGTCGCGATCGGCCTGACCGGCGCCGGGCTGGTGGCCGCCTTCCTGCGCCGCCAGGCGCGGGCGGTGGTGCCGATGATCGACCTGTCGCTGTTCCGCGACCCGGGCATCGCCGTCGCGCTCGCCGGGGCGATGGTGGCGATGATCATCATCGTCGGCTTCGAACTGCTGCTGAGCCAGCAGCTGCAGCTGGTGCTGGGCCTGTCGCCGCTGCAGGCCGGGCTGCGGCTGGCGCCGGTGCCGCTGGCGTCGTTCCTGGCCTCGCCGCTGGCCGGCGGGCTGGTGCACCGCTTCGGCTTCCGGGCCACGCTGACCGCCAGCATGGCCTTGTCCGCCGCCGGCTTCGTCGGCATCGCACTGCTGCCTGCGGGGCCGATCTCGGCCGCCGAGATCGCCGGCTTCGTCGCCATCGGCGCCGGGGTGGGCGCGGCGATGACCGCATCGTCGACCACGGTGATGAACAGCGCCCCGGCGCACCAGGCCGGCGCCGTCGCCTCAGTCGAGGAGGTGGCCTATGAGCTCGGCGGCGGCCTCGGCGTCGCCCTGTTCGGCAGCCTGATGACGGTGCTGTACCAGCGGCTGCTGGCGCTGCCGCCGCTCTTGGAGGCGGCGGTGCCCGCGGCGCGGCGGTCGATCGGCGAGGCGCTGCTGGCAGCCGACGCGCTGGCGGCGCCRGAGGCCGGCGCGGTCGCGGTGGCGGCCCGAACCGCCTTCTCCTCGACCTATCAGGGCTCGTCGCTGGTGGCGGCTGGGCTGCTGGCGGTGACCGCCCTGGCGGCTCTGGTCGTGCTGGCGCGGCGGCGGGCGGCGGCGCAGCCGGGTTGAGGCCGCATCAGGACGCGTTGGCGGCGAAGACCTCGGAGCAATAGACCGTGTTGCCGCCGGCCAGGACGAAGAACACCATGTCGTCGCTGTTGGTCAGCGCCGTGACGGTGCAGACGATCGGCAGGACCTGGTCGTCGATGGTCTTGCTGTCGTGCCGCTCCCACACCAGCTTGCGGCCGCCTTCCTTGTTGGGGGTGTCGCGGTCGGGCGGGCCGAGATCGGCAATCATCTGCGCCGACGGGTGGTCCTGGTAGGGGGCGATCCTCTCCCCGAAACGTTCCCGGGCCGCCGCGGTGATGCTGTCGGTCGTCTGCGGCTCGGCGCAGGCGGCGAGCAGCAGCAGGGCGGCTGCGGCGGACACAAGTCTCAGGAACGGCAAGGAAATCCTCCGGCCAACAGGCGCGACTGGCATCCAGCGTGTACACGCCGGAGGCAGGGTGGTCCAGCGGAGCCTACAGCGGCTGCAGCCCGAAGCGGTCAAACTCGCCTGGTGGGAACGGCGACGCCGACAGTACATAGACCAGATGGAACGGCTCCGCCCGGCCCGGGCGGAACACCGGCAGCGATGCGGGCGAGAAGCCGGCGGACCGGGCCTGGCCGACGAACTCCGGATCCTCGAAGGCCGACCAGACCATCAGGATCCCGTCGGCCTTGAGCGCCCGGCGCAGGGTGGCGAGGCCGTCGGCCCCGTAGAGCGCCGCGTTCCCGGCGGCGGAGAGCGGCTGCGGCCCGTTGTCGACATCGAGCAGGATGACGTCATAGGCCGGGCCCTCGGCCGCCACGGCGAGGACGTCGCCACGCCGGATCCGGGCCGGATGGTCGCCGAGCGTTCGCGGCTTCGTGTGGCGATCGAACCAGCGGATCACCGCCTCGGACAGCTCGGCCACTGTCACCCGCGCGGCGGCGCCGAGATACCGGTGCAGGCTGGCCAGGGTGAAGCCGAGGCCGAGGCCGCCGACGAGGATCTCGGGATCGGCGCGGCGGGCCAGCCGGGCGGCGAGCTCGCCGAGCCGGTCCTCGGACTCGTGGTACTCGCCGTTCATCAGCTCCCAGCCATCGACCCGGATCATGTAGACGCCGTCGCGCTCGTAGAGATCGAGCACGCTGTCGCCGAGCGCGGCGCTGTCGACATGAACCCAGGCCATCCCGCCAACCATCCCTTTTCCGGACGAAAGACGGAGTTGTCGCCGATTCCAGCGGCCGGCGCATCCTCCGGAATCGAGTCAGGGCTGGCGGCGGAACCAGGCGCCGGAGG
Source organism: Inquilinus sp. YAF38 (assembly GCF_052113205.1). Lineage (NCBI taxonomy): Bacteria > Pseudomonadati > Pseudomonadota > Alphaproteobacteria > Rhodospirillales > Rhodospirillaceae > Inquilinus > Inquilinus sp. YAF38. The sequence continues at coordinate 4,619 of NZ_JBFRCU010000088.1, forward strand.
CGATCGCGCCGAGCATGGTCAGGCCGTAGGTGGCGAGGCCGAGGGCGAGGCCGGCGAAGAGCGCGTCGAGCGACCCGGTCCAGCGCAGCGCCAGCCAGCCGCCGCCGACGGCCAGCGCCACCCGCAGCCCGCCGGCGATCAGCGGCCAGGCCAGCTGCCCCGCCCCCTGCGATGCGAAGTACAGCGCCAGCCCCAGGCCGAAGAAGCCGTAGGCCGGGCCGACGATGCGAAGATAGGCGGTGCCGGTCTCCAGCATCCGCGGATCGGCGCTGAACAGCGCCAGCCAGGCGTGCGGCCAGATCGCGGCGGCCAGGCCGATCGCCTCGGTCAAGGCGAACGCCATGGCCCCGCCGGTCAGGGCGATGCGCAGCGCCCGGTCCGGCTGGCCGGCGCCGATATTGGTGCCGACCAGCGCCACCAGCGGTGCGCCGAGGCCGAAGACCAGCGGGATCAGCAAGTATTCCAGCCGGGCGCCGGTGCCGAAGCCGGCCACCGCGTCGACCCCCGCGGTGGCGGCCACCAGCGCCGTGACCACGGCGATGACGACGTTGCTCTGCAGCGAGTTCAGGGCGCCGACGGCGCCGATCCGGAGGATGTCGGCGAAGAAGCCCCGGCGCAACGGCGACCGGCGCAGCCGCGCCAGGTTCCGCCCGGACAGCACGTACCATGCGAGCACGGCCGTGCCGACCAGGTAATAGGCCAGCAGCGCCACGCCGCCGCCGGCGACGCCGAGCGCCGGGATCGGCCCGAAGCCGAAGATCAGCAGCGGCGAGACCGGGACCAGGAACACCACGCCGCCGCAGGTCACCAGCGCCGGCACCAGCATGTTGCCGGTGCCGCGGATCACGCTGGCCAGGCCGTTCATCAGCCACACCAGCACACTGCCGGCGAAGACGACGTCGGAATACAGCAGCGCCGCCTCCAGCGCCCCGCCGCTGCCGCCGAGCAGCCGGTAGACCGGCCGGCCGAAGGCGAGCATGCCGACAGTGCAGAGCAGGCCGAGCGCCAGGTTGATGACGACGGCGTGCAGCACCAGCGCGTCGGCATCACCGCGCCGGCCGCCGCCGATCGCCCGGGCCACGGCGGCGGAGATGCCGCCGCCGATGGCGCCGGCCGAGATCATCTGCGCCAGCATCACCGGCGGGAACACCAGCGCCATGCCGGCCAAGGCGTCGGTGCCGAGATGCGACAGCCACCAGGTCTCGATCAGCCCGGTCGAAGCCTGGGCCAGCATCACCAGCACATTGGGCCAGGCCAGGCGCAGGATGGTCGGCACGATCGGGCCGTGCAGCAGCATCCGGGTGCGGGCGCTGATCGCCACCGGGGCCGCGCCGCTGGGTACGGCCGGGCTGTCGGTCAGGGCGGGTTCAGTGCGCATCGGCGGAGGGTCCTCTCGGCGGCGCCACCTTGCGCATCAGCGGCACCATCAGCGCCGCGATGGTCAGGCAGACGCACAGCACCAGGAAGGCGTCAGCATAGGTCAATGTCTGCGCCTCGCGCAGGGTCAGCGACCACAGCTGCCGCAGCGCCGCGTCGTGGCCGCGCTGGGCGTCGCCGCCGAGCGCCATGGTCTGGGCGGTCGTTACCTTCTGCACCAGCTCGACCGCCGCCGGGTTCGCCGCGGTCAGATGCTCGGCCAGCCGCAGGAAGTGCAGGTTGGTGCGGTCGTTCAGGATGGTGGCGCAGGCGGCGATGCCGATGGCGCCACCCAGGTTGCGCATCAGGTTGAACAGGCCGGAGGCGAGCTTCAGCCGATCCGGCGCCAGCCCGCCGAGGGTCAGCGTCACCGCCGGCGCCACCGCGAATTGCTGCGAGAAGCCGCGGAACGCCTGGGGCAGCAGGAATTCGCGCCAGCCCCACTCATGGGTGATCGGGGTGAACAGCCACAGCGACAGGGCGAAGCAGGACAGGCCGAACATCATCAGCCAGCGCAGGTCGAAGCGCCGGGCGAACCACGTGTAGACCGGGATGGCCATGATCTGGAAGACGCCGGTCGAGAACACCGTCAGGCCGATGTCGTAGGCGCTGAAGTCGCGCACCCGGCCGAGGAATTGCGGCGTCAGGTAAATGGTGGAGAACAGGCCGATGCCGGTGACGAAGGAGAAGAAGCAGCCAAGCGCGAAGTTGCGGCTCTTCAGCGCCCTGAGGTCCACCACCGGCCGGTCGAAGGTCAGGCTGCGCCAGATGAAGAGGACGCCGCTGATCGCCGTGATCCAGGCGGTGGCGCGGATGCTGTCGTCGCCGAACCAGTCCCAGCGCGGCCCCTCCTCCAGCGTGTATTCGAGGCAGCCGAGGAACAGCGCCATCAGCACCATGCCGGGATAGTCGGCGCCACGCAGCAGCGACCAGTCCGGCTTGTCGATCTTGACCAGGATCGGCACCACGATGGTGATGAAGACGCCCGGGACCAAATTGACGAAGAACAGCCAGTGCCAGGAGTAGTTGTCGGTGATCCAGCCGCCGATGGTGGGGCCCAGCGTCGGCGCCAGCGACGACAGCGCACCGATGGTGGCGGCCGCGACCACCACCTTCGGCCCCCGGAAGAAGGCGAAGGCGGCGGTGAACACGGTCGGGATCATCGAGCCGCCGAGGAAGCCCTGCAGCGCCCGGAAGGCGATCATGCTGTTGATGTCCCAGGCCCAGCCGCAGAGCAGGCTAGTCAGGGTGAAGCCGGCAGCCGAGACGCTGAACAGCCAGCGCGTCGACATCACCCGCGACAGCCAGCCGGACAGCGGGATGACGATGATCTCGGCGATCAGGTAGCTGGTCTGCACCCAGGCGGTCTCGTCGACGCCGGCAGACAGGCCGCCGCCGATGTCGCGCAGCGAGGCCGAGACGATCTGGATGTCGAGCAGGGCGATGAAGAAACCCACGCACATCACGGCGAAGGCGAAGATCTTCTGGCCCTCGGTCAGTCCGGCGACACCGGTCGGAGCCGTAGCGGCGCTCATTTCCCGGCGCCTTCCCGCTGGTCGACATCGGCGGTCACCGACAGGCCGGGGCGCAGCCGGCCCAGCGTCGAGGCGTCGCCGTCGAGCAGGATGCGCACCGGCACGCGCTGCACGATCTTGGTGAAGTTGCCGGTCGCGTTCTCCGGCGGCAGCACGCTGAACCGGGCGCCGGTGGCCGGCGCCAGGCTGGCGACATGGCCGTGGAAGACCTCGCCCGGCAGCACGTCGGCCGCCACCGTCGCGGCCTGGCCCGGGCGCATCTGCGCCAGCTGGGTCTCCTTGAAATTGGCGTCGACCCACAGGCCGGTGGCCGGCACGATCGACAGCAGCTGCGACCCGACGGTGGCGTAGGCACCCTCCTGCGCGGCGCGGTTGCCGATGGTGCCGTCGATCGGCGCCCGGATCTCGGTGTAGCCGAGGTTGAGCTGCGCCGTGTCGCGGTCGGCCACGGCCGCGGCCAGCGCCGCCCGGACCTGCTGTTTCTGGGTGTCGATGACGTCGAGCTGGCGCTGCGCCGCCTGCAGCGTGGCTTCGGCCTTCTGGCCGTCGGCCACCGCCGATTTGTGATCGGCATCGGCCTTCTGGAAGGTCTGGACCGAGGCGAAGGACCGGGCCGAGAGCTGCTGGTACCGGGCCTGATCGTCGCGGGTGCGCACGATCTCGGCGTCGGAGGCAGCGATGCCGGCCTGGGCCTGGGCGATCACCGCCTGCTGCAGCCGGTACGTGGCATCAAGATTGGCCAGGGTCGCGTTCTGCTGCGCCACCGCGGCCTCGGCCTTGGCCAGCGCCGCCCGGTAGTCGCGATCGTCGAGCCGGACCAGCAGGTCGCCGGCATGGACCGGCTGGTTGTCGGTCACCGCCAGGGTGGCGATGAAGCCGGCGACCTTGGGCGCGATCACGGTGATGTTGCCGCCGACATAGGCGTCGTCGGTGCTTTCGAAGAAGCGGCCGACCGTCCACCAATCGTGCCCGTACCAGCCGCCGCCGAGGAGGATGGCCAGGGCCAGGCCGGACAGGGCCAGGCGTTTTTTCGTCAGCCGCGGCGTCCGGGCGACGGGCGACTGGACCGGGGTCGAGGTGTCGCGGTCAAGGACGATGGCGTTCACGGCGTGGCCTCCAGAGTGTCGATGCGGGCCAGCCGGCGGCGCGTCCGCTCATCGGCGGCCGGGCCGGCGCCGGGCTTGAACTCCTGCGGGGTGATCGGCCGGCCGCTGGTCCGGTCGACCAGGATCGGGTCGGCGACGGCGCCGGTCTCGCGGTCGACCAGCTGGACGCTGGCGCCCTCCGGCGCGAAGTGGCGGTTGCCCCAGGCGACCAGCGACCAGACCACCGGCCGGAAGTCGCGGCCGATCTCGGTCAGCACGTATTCGTCGCGCGGCGGTTTCTCGCTGTAGCGGCGGCGCTCCAGCAGGCCGGATTCGACCAGGCTGTTCAGCCGCCGGGTCAGCATGCTGGGGGCGATGCCCAGGCTCTTCTGGAACTCGTCGAAGCGGGTCAGGCCGTAGAAGGCGTCCCGCAGGATCAGGATGCTCCACCACTCGCCGACCCGTTCCAGGCTGCGGGCGATGGGGCACTGCATGTTGCCGAGGTTCTTGCGCTGCATGGCGATGCCTTGCCGACATCATTGAATGATGATTGTCATATATCCTCGTCACTATCATTTTGCAAGTGACGGAGCGCACACCCCAGGGATCTGATCGCCGCTATGGTTGCGCAGCCCGGCCGATCCCGGCGAGAATGGGGCAACGCCGCCGAGGACATGCCCGCAACCCGCCCTGATCGGGCGAGAGGTGACCTTTGAGTCGCGACCGCCAGCTGCATCTCGGCGCCTTCATGCGCCCCGTCAGCATCCACACCGGCGCCTGGCGCTATCCCGGTGCCTATCCCGATGCCAATTTCAACTTCGGCCACCTGAAGCGCTTCGCCCAGACGCTGGAGCGCGGCCGCTTCGACGCCTTCTTCATGGCCGACCATTTGGCCGTGCTGAACATGCCGGTGGAGGCGCTGAAGCGCAGCCACACGGTGACCTCGTTCGAGCCGTTCACCCTGCTGTCGGCGCTGGCCGGCGCGACCGAGCGGATCGGGCTGGTGGCCACCGCCTCGACCACCTTCGACGCGCCCTACCATATCGCCCGGCGCTTCGCCTCGCTGGACCACATCAGCGGCGGCCGCGCCGGCTGGAACATCGTCACCACCTCGAACCCGGACGCGGCGCTGAACTTCGGCCTGGACGAGCATATGGAGCATGGCGAGCGCTACGACCGCGCCCGAGAATTCTACGACGTGGTCACCGGGCTGTGGGACAGCTGGGCCGACGACGCCTTCATCCGCGACGTCGAGGCCGGGGTCTATTTCGACCCGGCCAAGCTGCATGTGTTGGACCACAAGGGGCCGCATCTGTCGGTGCGCGGGCCGCTGAACATCGCCCGGACGCCGCAGGGCTGGCCGGTAATCGTGCAGGCCGGCGCCTCCGACTCCGGGCGGCAGCTGGCGGCGGAGACGGCGGAGATGGTGTTCGCCGCCGGCTCGACCCTCGCCGCCGGGCAGCGCTTCTACGCCGATGTGAAGGGCCGGATGCAGGCGATCGGCCGCGACCGCGACCATCTGAAGATCCTGCCCGGCGCCTTCGTCGTGGTCGGCGACACGGTCGAGGAGGCGCGGGCCAAACGGGCGAAACTGGACAGCCTGGTGCATTACGAGAGCGCCATCGCCTCGCTGTCGATCGCGCTGGGCACCGACGCCTCCGGCTTCGATCCGGACGCGAAGCTGCCGCCGATCCCGGAGACCAATGCCAGCAAGACCGGCCGCGAGCGGGTGCTGGAGCTGGCCGAGCGCGAGGGGCTGACCGTGCGCCAGCTGGCCCAGCGCCTGGGCGGCTATTCCGGCCTCGCCTTCATCGGCACGCCGGAAACGATCGCCGACGAGATGGAGGAATGGCTGGAGACCCGGGGCTCGGACGGGTTCAACGTGATGTTCCCGTATTTGCCCGGCGGCCTGGACGATTTCGTCGACCGGGTGGTGCCGGAGCTGCAGCGCCGCGGCCTGTTCCGCACGGAATACGAGGGCACGACGCTGCGCGACCATCTCGGCCTGCCGCGGCCGAAGAACCGGTTCTTCTAGGCGCCTCGCAGGTCCCGGGAGCCGCCCCGCAAAGGGCGGCTCCCGGGATCCGTGAGTAAGGGGCGCCAGGATCTGAAGCTCGCCTGCCGATTCGTTGATGCCCGGATTGGAAAGCTAGAAAATCCTCCGGTTCTTCATTCCCTGTCGCTAGCTTGACCACGCCCCTGGGGACAGGAAGCCCGCTCCAGGCCGGATCGGCCAATGCACGGTTGTGATGGCGGCATGCCAGGGCGAAACGAAGACCCGGCACCGGCCGCGCGCCTTCGGCGCCTCGCGCCGGGTAATTTGATGTCCCGAAGCCTCGCCGGAGGCCGGAAGATCAGCCGGCTCAAGTTAAGTAAACAATATGTTTATTGAAATACCATATCTCGCAAATTATTATTTGAACTCTGGCCACAAACCGAACCATTCGTATCGACCGACACTTCTTCAGCGGAAGTCGGAATGCGTGGCCTTTCCCCAATGGCTGGCAGGAACAATCGATGACTTCGATTTTCGACACTCGTTCGCAGGCGCAGCTCGCAACCATTCCGGCGGCGGGGACGGTGAGCGTCAACGGCTATAGCAGCCCCGGAGACGGCGGGGCCGCCGTCTACAAGCAGATCCCGGCGCCCACGCCGGCCCGTGCCTGGCACTTCCAGTCTGCGGACGGCGCCTGGTGGGAGCTGGCGGAGACCACCGTCCGGCCCCAGCAGTTCGGCGCCAGCGGGACCGGTAACGTGGATGCCGCCCCGGGTATCCAGGACTTCCTCGACTATCTCGGCTGGTGCAAGGACAACGAGCGGAACGCCAGTGGCGAGATGGCCGGCGTGTTCCTGGTCAAGAGCACCGTCCGGCTGCCGCGACCATTCCTGGAGATCGATTGCCGGGCGGTGATCCACGCGGCCGGCGACGGCACTTTTACCGCGATTCCCCTGTGGACTGGCGAGGCGTCGCCGGTCAAATGCGTGATCGACACCTATCGCGGCCGGCAAAGCGTCATCTCCGGACACATCGAGTTCCGCTGCGACGCCGGCACCGGTCTGACTCCGATCGGGAACTCGCAGGGCATCTTCCCGCTCGACGGCGCTCCCGGGCTGGATGGCCAGGGCGCCTCGAACATCACCTGGGGGACGCTTGACGTCCAGTCATACGACTATGGCCTATACACCCCCGGCACCGGGCTGGGATGGACCGCAGGGGCGGCTTACAGCAACAACAACATCGTCCTGTTCGGCCGCCGGATCTTTCAGGCGCAGGGCAGCGGCACGGCCTCAGTCGAGCCGGTCTACGCCAAAAACAAGATCAACAACCTGGAGTTCGTCCACGATCGGCCGCTGGAGACCCTGCCGGTCGGGTCGCCCATGGTGGCCGGCGCCATCTACCAGTGGCAGCCCAGCCTCCCGGTCGTGAGCGGAGCCTATGTCGTCAACGGCAACAACACCTATCGAGTGACCGACCCGGGCACCCTGTCGACCACCCCACCCGCCCACCAGGGCATTGCCCACACTCCTCCCGGCGCTGACGGCATCTCCTGGAAATACCTCCGCCTGCAGAACTACTCGGCCACCTGGGTCGGTGCCTTCGTCGAGAAGTGGTTCATCCGGGGCGCCAAGAACGGCATGGTCGCCTCCCAGACCGCCTGCGACGACAGCGTCTTCCCTGCGGTCCGCATCATGGAGTCCCGGGAGGAAGCCTTCCTGGTGAATGGCGGCTTTCTGAACATCGATTCCCTGTTCATCAGCCCGAGCGCCGTCGCGGCCAAGTACAAGAACGCCAACGCCGGCTTCGACATCAGCAATGCCGGCTCCGCCTGGGGCCAGAACTTCGGCGCTTTCCTCTGCGGCAGCGCCTATGTCGCCGGAGAATGGGCGAACGGCCTGATCCTAGGCCAGGCCTCGACGACGGCAATCACCAATCTGGAGCCCGATGCGGACTACAAGTCGGCGCGCGGCTGCTTTGTCGAGATCCACCCGTCGGCGACCCGGGTGACGGCGAATCTCGGAACCCTGTCCGAGAACGCCAATACCACCGTGAAGAACAACGATTACCTGATCCTGACCGGCACGGCTGTTCCGTCGAACGGCTCGGTGCTGACCTGGAGCGGCGGGTCGGCCTACATCCTCGAGCACATCAAGGACAATGTCGTCCCGGCGAATCCCTTCAGGGTCGTCCTCAGAATCATCGGCGGCACCCTGCCGACGAGCGGAACGGTGACCAGCGGCGCATCGACCTGGACGGTCCAGCCGAAGAGCTATGACAACCTGATCCTGTCCGGCGTGGTGGGCGTGCCGCTGCTGACCACCCCCTATCCCGGTGGGGTCGACGCGGTCACCCGCAACGTCGACATCAAGATCCCGTTCAAGGCCGGTACGGCGGCGGCGTTCGCGTTCTCGAGGCCGCTCCCGGTGGCCGGCCAGGTCGTTAGTCAGGACAGCCTGATCGCCCGGACGCTGGACCGGCCGGAAGGCGTCGTCTATGCGGTGCGCAGCAGCGCGCTGACGCAGATGTTCCCGGAGGGCCTGCGATTGCTGCCCGCCGCTGCGGTCGACACCCAGATCCTGCTGGAGGACGGGCTGTACCAAGAGGCCGTCATCAGCGGCCACCAATTGGTCCTGCCCAGCAACACCGATGGCACGGCCGGCTTCGACAAGGTGTTCTCCCCGACGGGTGCCCGTCTGGTGATCGACACGCTCAACGGCGGCACCGTCTCGGGTGGCAATCCCTTCTTCACAGACGGTCAGCACCAGATCACGTGGGTTGGGCGCCAGCCGACGTTCCCGGTCTCCGGACGGACACGCCACAAGCTCGTCAGCCGCGACGGCAAGGTATGGCTCGGCGAGGGTGGGATCAATCCCGCCCCCTACACGGTCTCCTTCGTCGCAGCGCCGACGGGGGTCACCCTCAACGGCTACAATGCGGTCAATTTCGAAATCACCCTGACCGGCAATCTCACGCTGAACAACCCCGTCAGCATTCAGCCGGGCATGGAATTCACCATTCTTCTGATCCAAGGACCCGGTGGCGGCTTCACCACCCTGACCAGAGGATCGGCATGGAAAGTTCCTGGCGGGAGCCTGGCGCTGTCCGCCGCTGCCGGGCAGAAGGACCTTCTTCGATGCCTCGTCCGGACTTCGGGCGCGTCCCCCGAGATCCTGGTGACTCCCTTCCTGAACATCTCGTGACAGCCAGAGGGCACCTTCGGGTGCCCTCTCTTTTCCCTGCACACACGCCGACGGGCGGGCGTGGGGATCGAGCCTGCGACCCCTGTCACGCGAGGCCCTCACTCCCCCATCAGCCGGCGAATATAGGCGATCGACCGCGCCGCGAAGGTCTGCCAGTCGGACGGGTTGTCGTGCTCGACCACCAGCACCGCGGCCCGGGTCGTGCCGAACAGCGGGGCCAAAGACGGCCAGTCGATGATGCCGTCGCCGGTCGCCGTCCAGCCTTCGTCGGCGGTGGTGCCGGCCGGCGCCGTGTCCTTCAGCTGGATCGCGGTGATGCGGTCGGCATAGCGCGACAGCTCCTGCGCCGGGTCGGCCCAGCCGCGGGTGACCCAGCCGAGGTCGATCTCGAAATCGACGCCCGGTCCCCCCGCCTCCAGCAGCAGGTCGATCGGCCGGTTGCCGTCCTCCAGCCGGCGGTACTCGAAGTCGTGGTTGTGCCAGGCGACCTTCAGCCCCTCGGCCTTGGCCGCTGCAGCGCCCTCGGCCAGTTGATGGCCGACCCGGCGCCAGCCATCGGCGGTGATGCTGCGCTCCGTCGGGGTCAGGTAGGGCGGGATCAGCGTGTCGGTGCCCAGGATGTGGGCGGTGTCGAAGAACCGCTGCGGCTCGGCCACCAGCCCGGCCAGCGGCATGTGGAAGCCGGAGCAGGCGAGGCCGGCGGCGTCGATCTGCCGGCGGAACCGGGCGGGGTCGGCCTCATAGGCCGGCAGCCAGGGCTCGACCGCGTCGTAGCCGCATTGCGCCAGCCAGTCGAGCTGGGCCTCCAGCGGCGGAAAAAAGCGTGCGGAGTAGAGCTGGAACGAGATCGGGAGCATCGCGGTCACCGGCTCGGAGGGCGTCGACCGGCAGGTTAGCCACGGCGCCCCCTGCCCCGCCAGCCGGATCGAGGCGGCGATGTCCGCATTCGCAACAAACTGCCGCCGACGCCGTGCCGCATTGACAGAGGAGCGGCTTCCCATGCTCTGATTGTTGCAAGGAATCGTCGACTCGCTTTGCGGGATCGGGGCACGGGCATCCAGGGAGGCAATGAAATGTCGGAAACGACCGGGACCAAGCCGGGATCAGCCATGGGACCGACGCTCGACCGGCGTCGCTTCCTGCAGGGCACCGCGGGCGCGCTGGTGGCGCCGGCGGTGGCGGGGCTGCCGGCCATGGCGCGGGCGCAGGACAAGGTCGAGCTGCTGTTCTGGGCCTGGACGCCCGACATCCCGAGCCAGATCGACCTGTTCCAGAAGAAATACCCCGGCATCTCGGTCAAGCTGGAGAATGTCGGCCAGGGCCCGCCGCATTACGTCAAGCTGCGCAACGCGATCAAGGCCGGCAGCGGCCTGCCGGACGTGGCGCAGATGGAGTTCAACTCGATCGCCAGCTTCAAGCAGCTGGGCGTGCTGGCCGATCTGGCGCCGCACGGCGCCGGCGAGATCGGCAGCGCCTTCGTCGACTGGACCTGGAAGTCGGTGACCGACGGCGGCAAGGTCTACGCCGTGCCCTGGGACAGCGGGCCGATGGGCCTGCTGTACCGCGCCGACGTGTTCGACAAGCACGGCCTGTCGGTGCCCGAGACCTGGGACGACTATGCCGAGCAGGCGATCAAGCTGAAGGAGAAGGCGCCCGGCACCTTCATGTGCGATTTCGGCGCCTCGGACGCCGGCTGGGTCTGCGCCGTGCTGTGGCAGGCCGGCTGGCGGCCGTTCCACCTCGACGGCACCAGCATCAAGATCGCGCTCAACGACGACATCGCCAAGAAATGGGCTGCCTATTGGCAGAAGCTGATCGACGCCAAGGCGGTCGACGTCAAGCCGATGTGGACCACCGAATGGTTCGCCGGGCTGGATGCCGGCACCTACGCCTCCTGGGTCACCGCGGCCTGGGCGCCGGTCTTGATGCAGCAGTCGATGAAGAAGAGCTTCGGCCAGTGGCGGGCGGCGCCGATGCCGCAATGGCAGAAGGGCGGCAAGGTCACCTCGAACTGGGGCGGGTCGACCTTCGCGGCCTTCACCTCGTCGCAGCATCCGAAGGAGGCCGCGCTGTTCGCCCAGTTCATGGGCAGCGACCCGGAGGCGGCACGGCTGTGGAACACCAAGCAGTTCCTGTTCCCGGTGCTGAAATCGCTGATCGACGACAAGGAGCTGATGGGCCACGGCTACGATTTCTACGGCGGCCAGAAGGTCAACGAGATCTTCGTCGTCTCGGAGAACCAGGTCGATCCGAGCTTCGAATTCGCGCCGTTCCAGGATTATGTGAACCAGCAGCTGCAGGACGAGATGGCCGCCGCCATTGCCGGCAACGGCACCCTGGCCGAAGCCTTCGACCGGGTGCAGGACACCGTCGTGGCCTATGCCACCGACCAGGGCTTCACCGTCCTCTGAGGTCGGGGCCGGCGGGCCCGCCGTGACGGCGGCGCCCGCCGGTGCCCGGGCCGCCGCCCCCCGTGCCACGGGCGGGGCGCGGCGGCGGATCCTGGTCGGCCGCAAGCTGGCGCCATACGTCTTCCTGGCGCCGTTCCTGCTGCTGTTCGCGGGATTCCTGATCGCGCCGCTGCTCTATGCCTTCCAGATGAGCCTGTTCCGGGAGACGCTGGTCGGCGGCGCCCGTTTCGTCGGGCTCGACAACTACGCCCGCGCCATCCACGACAAGAGCTTCTGGGACGGCGTCGGCCTTTTGCTCCAGTTCGGCCTGATGCAGATTCCGGTGATGCTGGGGCTGGCGCTGCTGTTCGCGCTGATCCTGGACAGCGGCCTGGTCTTCGCCCGCAGCTTCTTCCGTGTCGCCTTCTTCATCCCCTATGCCGTGCCGGCGGTGATCGCGACGCTGCTGTGGGGCTACCTGTACGGCCCGGCCTTCGGCCCGTTCAGCCAGCTGTCCGAGGCGATGGGCTTCGGCAAGATCGACTTCCTGTCCGGCGGCGGCCTCCTCCCCTCCCTCGCCAACATCGCGGTGTGGGAGTACATGGGCTACAACATGATCATCTACTACGCGGCGCTGCAGGCGGTGCCGCGCGACCTGGAGGAGGCGTCGGCGATCGACGGCGCCACGGCGCTGCAGCATTCGCTGCGGATCAAGCTGCCGCTGATCATGCCCACCATCATCGTCACGGTGATCTTCTCGATCATCGGCACGCTGCAGCTGTTCACCGAGCCCTATCTGATGCGCAACCTGGCGCCGAGCCAGATCAACAGCCACTACACGCCGAACTACTACGCCTACACCCTGGCCTTCACCTCGCAGCAGTTCAACTATTCGGCGGCGATCTCCTTCGTCCTGGGCGCGGTGGTGGCGGTGGCGTCCTACGGCTTCATGCTGCTGACCAACCGCAGGGGGCGCCGGTGACGATCGCCGCGCGCACCGTCCGCTCCGCCGCCTTCCGCCGCCAGCGCTGGCTACTGACCGCCGTGCTGGGGATCTATTTCGTCTATACCTTCATCCCACTGCTCTACGTCATCGTCTCGGCGACCAAGACCAATGCCGACCTGTTCGGCACCTTCGGCCTGTGGTTCGCCGGCGACTTCAACCTGTGGGAGAATCTGCAGGGCCTGTTCACCTACCAGGATGGCGCCTTCGCCCGCTGGCTCCTGAACACCTTCCTTTACGCCGCGATCTCCGGCCTCGGCGCCGCCCTGCTGGCCACCTGCGCCGGCTATGCCTTCGCCAAGTTCCAGTTCCGGGGCAAGAACCTGTTCTTCGCCCTGGTGCTGGGCGCGGTGATGATCCCGCAGACGGCGCTGTCGGTGCCGCTGTTCCTGATGCTGTCGAAGATCGGGCTGGTCAACACGCCGATCGCGATCATCCTGCCGTCGATGGTGTTCCCGCCGGGCGTGTTCCTGATGTGCGTCTACATCCAGGACGCGGTGTCGAACGAGCTGATCGAGGCCGGCCGCATCGATGGCGCGGGCGAGCTGCACATCTTCGGCAAGATCGCCTTCCGGCTGCTGATGCCGGGCTTCGCCACAGTGCTGATCCTGGCCTTCGTGTCGACCTGGAACAACTACTTCCTGCCGCTGGTGATGCTGAACTCGTCGGAATACTTCCCGATCACCGTCGGCCTGTCGCAATGGTACGCCTCGGCCACGTCCGGCAGCGGCGRCACCGTGCTGTTCACCATCGTCATGGCCGGGGCGCTGGTCAGCATCCTGCCGGTGATCGCCGCCTTCCTGTTCATGCAGCGCTGGTGGCAGGGCGGGCTGGCGAGCGGCGGGGTGAAGACTTAGCAGAGCCCGGATGAGCCCGGGTCATGCGGCGATGAATTCCTCCCATTTGCGGACAAGGCATTCGCTGGCGTTCCTGGCGATGCTGCCCGGCCTCCCCCGGCCCGACCTGCCTGGGCCTGTCGGCATGGCGGGCGCTGCAGGTCGAGCAGGGCTGAACGCCGGCGTCGGGCATGCGGACGAAATCGACTCGACTCCCTTCCGGCCCGAGGTATAGAACATTTAGCGAACATTGGATCAGCCCGGAGGTCGCCATGAAGCATCGCAGGGGTCCGTTCAGCGAGGACATCCGGGCTGCGCTTCGGCCCGGGCCGCACCGCATCGCCGACGCGATCCGGGCCCGGCGCGAGGAGGTGATCTGGGGCGCGCAGGAGCTCGGCCTGGGCGACGATGAGATCGACGCGCTGCTGCGGGCGGGTCTCGACACGGCCGAACGGCGCCTCTTCGGGGGCGCGGGAAAAGACCGCTGACGGCCCAGGTGCGGGACCGCGTACAGAACAACTGGGAGATCGGCCTGCGCCTGTCCGACATCTCGGCCGGCACGGGCATCGTGGCGAAGTGCGGGAAGTGCCATCGGCGGCGCGAGCTGGACCGGCGGCGGCTGATCCAGCGCTTCGGCAGCGATGCCCGGCTGTTCCGGATCGAGATGGCGCTGCGGTGCACCGGATGCGGCTCGGAGGTGGCCTGCAGGATCGAGCTGCAGGCGGCAAGGAGGGATTGAGCGTAAGGCCAACAGGCCAGAGATGGCCAACCACTGGGACGTGTCGTTCCACCATCTAGAAAAGATCGAATATATGTTCTAAAGTAGATGCCGCTACCCCAATAATTTTTGAATTCGCATTTCTCGCGGAGATTAACATGTGTTCTCTTTCGTGGCTGTCAGACAATAAGGACGCATTTGACGCCATTAGTGCGATCATCACGTCCGTAGCCGTTCTGATTGGAGGCGGATGGGCAGTAAATCGATTCATAATAAGAAGAGAATTCGCGTCTCAGGTAGAATTCAACGTAGATATAGAATTTATAGGGATTCATTCTGGATATTGGATAATAGAAATAGTTGCAATAGTTAACAATAAAGATGGATCTCATCTAAAAATGCATGAATTCACGTTCAAATTGAGATCGATAGAGGATCAAAATCTCGAAATTGGCGGGAAAAAAGTTAATTATCAAACAATTTTTCCTCACGCCCTGAAAGATGGAAGCTGGTTTCCCCTCTCCTGGGAAAGCACAATGCTGGAGCCAAACACGGTAGTCAGGTATTCACATGTTGCCCATATTCCAGTGGAAGCCACATTTCTACTTCTACACGGCCGCATTGGCTACTTTGTTGGATTTATCCGAAAGGCACCCATGTTTCATACTGCTGATCGGGCGTTTCGCGTTCCCGCGGCGCCCTCGTGAGCAACCACCTGGATTGTATCCGAGCGACATTGCTCCCAATTTGCTGGGATGGAACGCCCATCCATTCCGGGCGCGTCGTTCGAGCTACAACCGGCAGCGGGCGGTGACGCCGGGGCGGGGGATGTAGCTGTCCGTCGCCGGGTTGTAGCTGCGGTAGCGCTGGGCGCAGGCGCGCTGATGCGGCGTCAGGGTCTGGTCCGTCTGGCGCCGCTGCGCGCGCCTCTGCTGCAGGCGCTGCTGGTGAACGCCGGAGGTTGTCGTAGCGCTGGGAGCCGAGATACGGGCCGGGCCATTGCGCGGCGGCCGGCGGCGAGCTGACGGCGCCGGCCGGCACCACCAAGCCGACCACGACGGCGAGACGGATCGGCAATCGCGACGTCATACCCTGATGGAACATTCCGACGGGCGGGAAAGTCAACCCACGTGCCGAAATGAAACCCGACCGAGATTGTCTCCCTGGTGCGGACGGCGGGACTCGAACCCGCACTCCCGAGGGATGCAGATTTTAAGTCTGCTGTGTCTACCGGTTCCACCACGTCCGCATCGGGCCTCTATCGCCCGGCCCCGGCCGCCGCGCAAGCCGAATGCGCCTTGCCGGCCGGCGGATCGGTCCCCATTGTCCGGGCATGGACGATTTTGACTGGATCCGCCTGGCATGGCTGGTCGCCGCCCTGATCCTGGTGGCGCCGGCCGTGCTGAGCCGCGGCGGCTGGGGCGGCCAAAGCCTGTTCTACGCCGCCCTCTGGCTCGGCATCGCGCTGCTGATCGGACTGGCCTACTCGTTCTTCTCCGGCTCCGGCTCCGCCCCGGCGGTGCCGCCGAGCGAGACCACCAGGGAGCGCACTGCCTCGGTGGCGGAAGACAGCCGCTCGGCATCGGTGCCGCGCAGCACCAGGCTGGTGCCGAACTTGCCGGCGCGGAAATACGGGTAGCTGCCGACCGACAGCTCCGGATACTCGGCGGCGATGGCGCCGAGCCCGGCGGCGATCATGCCCTCGCCCAGGTCACATGTGACGGTGCGGCTGAGCACCTTGTCGCCGCCGGCGAGCGTCGGGGCGATGCCGTCGAACATCGCCTGCATGATCCGCGGCACCCCGGCCATGACATGGACATTGCCGATGCGGAAGCCGGGGGCGGCGCTGACCGGGTTGTCGATCAGCGTGCCGCCCTCCGGCACATTGGCCATGCGCAGCCGCGCCTCGTTCAGCTGGCCGGCCTCGTAATGCGCCTCCAGCCGCCGCACCGCCTCCGGGTGGCGCAGCAAGGGCACGCCGAAGGCGCGGGCGATGCATTCGGCGGTGATGTCGTCATGCGTCGGGCCGATGCCGCCGGTGGTGAAGACGTGGTCGTAGCGCGCCCTGAGCGCGTTGACCGCGGCGACGATCTCCTCCGGCACGTCCGGCACCACCCGCGCCTCGCGCAGGCGGATGCCGAGCTCGGTCAGCCGCTCGGCCAGGAAGCCCATATTGGCGTCCTTGGTGCGGCCGGAAAGGATCTCGTCGCCGATCACCAGAACGGCGGCGGTCACGATGCGCGTGTCGGTCATGGTCCTGCCCTGGGCTCGAGTCGGGCGATGCTATCGCCTGGACGGGCCGCGAGACAGGCTGAAAACGCTAGCGATAGCCGGTGGCGTCGGCCGGCTTGCCCGGATCCTGCACCTCGACGATGTAGCGCCAGGCGTCGGGCTGCGACCCGTCGAGATCGGTGAAACCGTAGACCCGGGCCAGCTGGCCGCTGGACAGGGACTGGCCGTTCCACCGCGCCCGGTCCGGATCGGCCGCCAGCGCCGCCACGGCGCGGCCGGTGAAGCGCGGCGTTTCCGAGATGACGAAATGCGGCTGGACCTTCGTCGCGTCGCGCCAGTTGTCCTCGGTGACCTGATAGGCCTCCAGCATCATCTCCGATCGCATCCAGCCCGGCGTCAGCGACACCGAGGTGGCGCCGTGCGGCGCCAGGTCCTTGGCATGGGACCAGCCCATCCGGTTCACCGACACCTTGGCGAGGTCGTAGARGGGCGACAGCCGGTAATGGTCGGCGTTGTATTCCGCGGTGCCGTCGGTGACCTCGACCAGCAGGCCGCCCGGGCGCCGGATCATGAGCGGCAGGGCGTAATGCGCCGTGATCAGATGGGTGTGCACGCCGAGCTGGAGCAGCCGCAGCCCCTTCTGCAGATCGTGCTCCCACACCGACTTGTTCCACTCGAACAATGTCTCGCCGCCCCAGACGTCGTTGACCAGGATGTCGAGCCGGTCCTGCTCCTCCCGGATGCGGGCAACCAGCCGCTCGACCTGCTCCGGCACCAGATGGTCGGTCTGCACGGCGATGCCGCGGCCGCCAGCGGCCGAGACCAGCTCCGCCGTCTCCTCGATCGTCTCCGGCCGGTCGTATTCCGAGCGCTGCCCGCGGATGCTGCGCCCGGTGACATAGACGATGGCGCCGGCTGCCCCCAGCTCCACCGCGATCCCCCGCCCGCACCCGCGGGTCGCGCCTGCGACCAGGGCGACCTTTCCGTCCAGCGGCAGCGGCATCGTCTCCTCCATCGGCTCGTCGAGTTTATAAATGATCGTTTGGTTATAAACGAGAGTCAAGCCGGCAGCCGCCGCATGCCGGTCCTGCGGTGCCGGCCCTGGCGTCCGGCCGAGTCGCCCCCATATCCCGCCGGGTGGCGACCGCGCGGCGGCGGTGGTATAGGCTAAGGATGATGCGAGACAGGATAGAAAGCGTGACCGAGGTGGAACCCCAGACCCGCGAGGAAGGCCACATCCCCCTGCATGGCGAGGCCGAGTTCGCGGCGATGCGGCGTGCCGGCCGGCTGGCGGCCGAGACCCTCGACTTCATCGCCCCGCATGTGCGCCCCGGCGTGACCACCGACGAGCTGGATCGGCTGTGCGACGGCTTCATGCGCGACCACGGCGCGGTGCCGGCGACGCTGGGCTATCGCGGCTATCCGAAATCGAGCTGCATCTCGCTGAACCATGTCGTCTGCCACGGCATCCCGGGCGACCGGACGCTGGAGAACGGCGACATCCTGAACATCGACGTCACCCCGATCCTGGACGGCTGGTACGGCGACAGCAGCCGGATGTACGTCGCCGGCGACAAGGTCGCGGTCAAGGCCAAGCGGCTGATCGAGGTGACCTATGAGTCGATGATGCGCGGCATCGCCGCGGTCAAGCCCGGCGCCACGCTGGGGGACATCGGCCACGCCATCCAGAGCTATGCCGAGGGCCACCGCTTCTCGGTGGTGCGCGACTTCTGCGGCCACGGCGTCGGCAAGGTGTTTCACGCCCCGCCCAGCATCCTGCATTACGGCCGGCGCGGCGACGGGCTGGCGCTGCGCGAGGGCATGATCTTCACCATCGAGCCGATGATCAATGCCGGCCACTGGGCGGTGAAGATCCTGTCGGACGGCTGGACCGCGGTGACCCGCGACCGCAGCCTGTCGGCCCAGTTCGAGCACACGGTCGGCGTCACCAAGGACGGGGTGGAGATCTTCACCCTGTCCCCCGCCGGCCACACCCAGCCGCCCTATTCCCTTTCGTAGCCGGGGGCGCCGTGACCGAAGCGCCGGAGGCGACGGACCCGGTTCCCACCTACACCGGCCATCGCGACCGGCTGCGGCAGCGCTTCCTGACCGCCGGCGCCGCCGCCCTGGCCGATTACGAGATCCTGGAGCTGCTGCTGTTCTCGGCGATTCCGCGGCGCGACACCAAGCCGATGGCCAAGCAGTTGATCGACACCTTCGGCAGCCTGGGCGCGGTGCTGGCGGCAACGCCGACCCAACTGGCCCAGCGCGGCGGCCTGAGCGACATCAGCGTCGCCCTGCTGAAGGTGGTGCAGGCAGCGGCCGAGCGGCTGCTGAAGGAGCAGGTCGTCGATCGCCCCGTGCTCGGCTCCTGGCAGGCGCTGCTGGACTATCTCGGCGTCGCCATGAAGTTCGGCGGCACCGAGCAGGTGCGGATCCTCTATCTCGACCGCAAGAATGCGCTGCTGGCGGACGACGCCTCGGCCCAGGGCACGGTCGACCAGGCGCCGGTCTATCCGCGCGAGGTGGCGCGCCGGGCGCTGGAGCTGGGCGCCAGCGCGTTGATCTTGGTCCACAACCATCCCTCCGGCGACCCGACACCGTCGCGCGCCGACATCGAGATGACCAAGGCGGTGGCGCGGGCGCTGGAGACGGTCGGCGTGACCTTGCACGACCACGTCATCGTCGGCCGCAAGGGCCATTCCAGCTTCAGGAGCCTGGGGCTGCTCTGATTCAGCCCGGGACCGGCGCGTCCTCCCGCACCAGGCCTTCGCGCTTCAGCTCGGCCCAGAAATCGGTCGGGATCGGGGTTGCGATCAGGGCGTGGTTGCGCTCCACCTCGTCCGGCTTGACGGCGCCCGGGATCATCGAGGCGACCACCGGATGGGCCAGGGGGAACTGGATCGCCGCGGCCGGCAGGGGCACGCCGTGGCGGCGGCACACCGCCTCGATCCGGCTGACCCGCTCCAGGATCTCCGGCGGCGCCTCCTTGTAGTTGTAGCGGGCGCCGGGCACGGCGCCGGTCGCCAGGATGCCGGAATTGTACGGCCCGCCCAGCATGATGCCGATGTTGCGGCGCTGGCACAGCGGCAGGAAGTCGTCGAGCGCGGTCTGCTCCAGCAGGGTGTAGCGCCCGGCCAGCAGGAAGCAGTCGAAATCGCCGCCCTCGGCGAAGCGCATGCAGGATTCGACCTCGTTGACGCCGACGCCGATCGCCTTGACCACGCCCTCCTCGCGCAGCTTGAACAGCGCCTTGTAGGCCCCGGCCAGGGCCTCGTGCAGCCGCTGCTCATAGGCCTCGCGCGAGCCGTGGGTCCAGATGTCGACGTCGTGGATCAGCAGGATGTCGATCGAGGAGATGCCGAGGCGCATCAGGCTCTGCTCGAAGGAGCGCATGGCGCCGTCGTAGCTGTAGTCGAACACCGGGTTGAACTCGAGCCCGCCGGCCCAGGCGCCGCGGTCGACGCTGCCGCGCCCCGGCGGCACGAAGACGCGCCCGACCTTGGTCGACAGCACATAACTGTCGCGCGGCCGCGGCCGCAGCGCCTGGCCGAAGCGGTGCTCGGACAGGCCGTAGCCGTAGAACGGCGAGGTGTCGACCAGGGTGACGCCCAGCTCCAGCGCCTTGGCCATGGTCTGGATCGCCTGCGCATCGGGCAGCCTCTGGTAGAGGTCGCCGAGCGGCGCGCCGCCGAAGCCGAGCTGGGTGACGGGGACGCCGCTCTTGCCCAGCGGGCGCGTGGCGATCGGGTCCATGGGCCGTTCCTCTCTGATCGTCTTTGGGCTCAGTCGAGCCGGTAGAAGGCAGTGGCGGTATCACAATAGAGCTGCCGCAGCTGCGCCTCCGACGAATCGGCAAGGATGGCGTCCAGCGTGTCGACCCAGCGGCGATAGCTGGAGGCCAGCTCGCAGACCGGCCAGTCGCTGCCGAACATGGTGCGGTCGAAGCCGAAGCAGTCAATCGTATGACATATGTACGGCTCGATCTGGTCCCGGGTCCAGCCTTTGTGATCGGCCTCGGTGACCACCCCCGACAGCTTGCACCAGACATTGGGCAGCGCCGCCAGCGCCCGCATCTGGTCGCGCCAGGGCTGGTCGATCCCCTCGCGGATCCCCGGCTTGCCGATATGGTCGAGGACGAAGCGGATCTCCGGGCAGCGGCGCACCAGCTCGAGCGCGGCATCGAACTGCGGATGGAAGATGCAGAGGTCGAAGGACAGGTCGTATTCGGACAGAAGCTGCACGCCTTCGACGAAGCCGGGCTGGATGCAGAAATCCACCGCCTCGCCCTGGATCAGCCGGCGGATGCCGCGCAGCTTCGGGGTGGCGGCGTGCAGCGCGTCGAGCTCGGTCCGCACCGCCTGGCCGTCCTCGATCGCCGCCGCGGCGACAAGAGCGCCGAGCCGGGGATCGGCGAGGGCACCGACCCAGCGCGCCTCTTCCACCCGCTGCTCCGGGGCGACATCGACCTCGACGAAGACATAGCGATCGATCGCCACCCCGTCGCGCTGCCGGTCGTACACGTCCGGCAGGTGGCGCGATTTCAGGCTCGGCGCGGCATCCATCCACGCATATGACAGTATGTCTGGATCATAAATATGGACGTGGCTGTCCACGATCGGAAAATCGGGCACGTGAAACCTCCACCAGCGACGTCTTATGTTTCCAGGACTTTAGTCTAAAAAGCCGGCGATGCCCATCAGGCGCTTTGCGATCGGTCGAGAAGATCCTCCAGCCCGCCGATATCCGGCAGGCACAGATCGGCGAGCCCGGCCAGGGTCTGGGCCGTGCCGGTGCCGCTGAGCACGCCGACGCACAGGCCGGCCCCGGCGGCGCGGCCCATTGCCATGTCGTGCCGGTTGTCGCCGACCATCAGCACGGCGCCGGGCGGCAACCCGGTGGCGTCGCAGAAGCCATAGACCATGCCGGGATTCGGCTTGTGGCCGTGGCCACTGTCGTAGCCGGCGATGAAATCGACCAGGTCGAGCAGGTCGAACAGCGCCAGGGTGGCGCGGATCGCCGCCTCGCCGTCGCTGGAGGCGATGCCCAGCTTCAGCCCGCGGCCGCGCAGCCGGCGGAACAGCCCGGCCGGGTCGGCGACGGTCGGCTGGATCACCGTCGCGGCCGCGCCCTGGAAGATGCGGTCCATCTCCGGCACCAGCAGGTCGAGATCGTAGGGGCTGCCGGCGGCGATCCAGGCGGCGGCGATCTCCGGCGTTGCCCCGGCGGCGAACAGGCTGTCGGCGCGGACGGCGCCGGTGTGCGGGTCGGCGCCGCCGACCTCGAGCAGCCGCAGCGCCAGCTCCGGGTCGCCGGCCGCCGCGAACAGCGCGGCCTCGCGGTTCAGCGGCAGCCAGGTCGCTTCGTAGTCGATCAGCGTCCCGTCCTTGTCGAACAGGATGCCGCGGATATCGGCCATCATCGCGCCTCTTCCTCGAAATAGCCGCCTTCGAGCGTGATGTGGCTGAGCGTCCGGTCCTCGTGCCGCATGCGCCAGGACAGCAGCTTCTGGGCGTAGGCCAGCATCTCCGCGGCATAGGCCGGGTCGCGGCTGCGGTCCTCGAACTCACCGGGGTCGCGCTCCAGGTCGAAGAACAGCGGCGGCAGGGCGGTGCAGTGCACGTATTTGCGGCGTGCGTCGCGGATCACCTGAACGCCGCAGTCGTCGGAGTGCAGCCGGGCCTCGCCGAGGCGCTCGCGGACATTGCCGAAATCGTAGAACCAGTGCGCCGCGTCGCGCCAATCCTGCGGCCGCTCGCCCATGCAGAACGGCAGCAGCGACCGCCCGTCGCAGTGCCGCGGCACGGGCAGGCCGAGCCAGCCGAGGATGGTCGGCATGATGTCGACCGATTCGGTGAAATCGTCGACCTGCCGGCCGCGGCCAGGATCAGCCTCTCGGCGCGGGTCGCGCACGATCAGCGGGATGTGGGCCGACTGGTCGAAATAGCCGAGCTTGCCGAACAGGTGGTGGTCGCCGAGCTGCTCGCCATGGTCGGAGGTGAAGACGACCAGCGTGTCGTCCCACTGGCCGCTCGCCTTCAAAAACGCGAACACCCGGCCGAGATGGTGGTCGACCTCCGACGCCAGCCCGTAATAGGCGGCGCGGACCGCTGCGACGCCGGCGGCATCGAGCGCCGAGGCCGGCCCTTCGGCGTGGTTCAGGAACTTGTCGAGCGGCACCCCCCGGTGCAGCCCGGCCAGCAGCGGATGCTGCATCCCCTCGACGGCGGCCGACGGCCCGCGTACCGGCGCCGGTGTCGCGGCCGGGTCATAGGCCAGGTGCCACGGCGCCGGGGCGGCGAAGGGCGGGTGCGGGCAGATATAGGTCAGGTGCACGAACCAGGGCCGGCCCTGCAGCACCGCCAGGTGGCGCAGCAGCTGGTCGGTCATGAAGGCGGTCTCGCTGTCCTCGGCCCGGATCCGGGTCGGCCCGAAGCCGCCGGGCGCCGCCTCGGCTGTGGGGTCGGGATCGTAGAGCGGGTCCCGCCCCTCCTCCGGCGCCGGCACGTCGTAGCCCTTGGCGATCAGGTCGGCGAGCCAGGCCCGGCTGGATTCGGACAGGTTCAACACCGGGGTGAAGCCCGGCGCCACGCCTTCATAGCTGTGGCGGGCCGGGTCGTCCGGCGCCCGGCCGCGCGGGTCCAGCGAGGTGTCGGTGTAGCCGAACAGCAGCGGTTCCCAGCCGCCACGCCGCACCTCCAGCGCCAGGTTGGTGTGGCGGGCGTCGAGCGGCGTGCCGTTGCGCACGCTGCGATGGGTGTGCGGGTAGAGGCCGGTCAGCAGCGAGGCGCGCGACGGGCCGCAGGGATAGGCCACGGTGTGGTGGCGCCGGAACAGCGTTCCTTCCGCCGCCAGCGCGTCCAGCGCCGGGGTGCGGATACAGGAATGCCCGACCGCCGACAACGTGTCGCCGCGCCACTGGTCGGCGGTGATGAACAGGACGTTGGCCAAGCCCGAGGACTCCCGCATGAACCCCCTGCTGATAGCGCAACGGCGGGCGGCGCGACATGGGAATGAAGGCCCGGCGTGGCGGGCGCCTTCACGCCGCCATCGCCTGCCCGCATTGGCTGCAGAAATGGGCCGAGGCCTGGTTCGGCGCCCGGCACGCCCCGCAGGCGACGCTCGCGGGCTGCGACCCGCAGGCGCCATGGGCGCAGCAATCGTCGGCCTCCGCCTGATGCCCGGCATGGTCGTGGTCGTGGGCATGGCCGTGATCGTGATCGTGCCCGGGGGCATGACCTGCCGCAGCCGTAGGCTGCGGCGCAGGCAGCAGGCGCAGCAGCCGCAGCGCGTTCAACGTCACCAGCACGGTGGCGCCGGTATCGGCCAGGATCGCCATCCACAGCGAGGTGGCGCCGAGCAGCGTGGTGGCCAAGAAGAGGCCCTTGAGCCCGAGCGCGACGGCGATGTTCTGGTGGATGTTGGCCAGGGTGGCGCGCGACAGGCCGATCAGTTCGGCCACGCCGGTGACGCGGTTGTTCAAGAGCGCCGCATCCGCCGTCTCCAGCGCCACGTCGGTGCCGCCGCCCATGGCGATGCCGACCGAGGCGGCGGCCAGGGCCGGCGCGTCGTTGATGCCGTCGCCGACCATCGCCACCGGCCCCTGCGCCTTCAGCCGGCCGATCGCCGCCAGCTTGTCGTCCGGCAGCAGCTCGGCCTCGACCGCGATGCCCAGCGTGTCGGCCACGGCTGCGGCGGTGCGGCGATTGTCGCCGGTCAGCATCACCGGCTGCACCCCGGCCCGGAGGAGTGCCGCAACTGCCGCGGCGGCGTCCTCGCGCGGCTCGTCGCGCAGCGCGATCAGCCCGCGCGGACCGGCCTCGCCCAGCAGCAGCACGACGGTCTTGCCCTCGGCCTCCAGCGCCGCGATCCGGTCGGCCAGACCGGCCGACAGCGGCCCGCGTTCGGCCGCGTAGCGCGGCGACCCGACCGCCAGCAGCGCGCCGCCGACCCGGCCCAGCACCGCCTTGCCGGCGATGGCCGAGGCCTCGGCGACGGCCGGCACGGCGATCCTGCGGGCGACTGCGGCGTCGAGGATGGCGCGGGCCAGCGGGTGGCTGGAGCCGCTCTCGACCGCGGCGGCCTCGGCCAGCACCGCGGCCTCGCTGCCATCCAGCGCCACGATGTCGGTGACCTGCGGCCGGCCCACCGTCAGCGTGCCGGTCTTGTCGAAGGCCACGGCCTTGACCTTGCCCAGCATCTCCAGCGCCGCACCGCCCTTCAGCAGCAGGCCGCGGCGGGTGCCGGCAGCGATGCCGGAGGCGATGGCCGCCGGGGTCGACAGCACCAGGGCGCAGGGGCAGGCGATCAGCAGCAGCGACAGGCCGCGATAGGTCCAGACCGTCCAGTCGCCGCCGAACAGCAGCGGCGGCACCGCGATCACCAGCGCGGCCACGGCCATCGCGGCCGGGGTGTACCAGGCGCTGAACCGGTCGATGAAGCGGGCGGTCGGCGCCTTGCTGGACTGCGCCGTCTCGACCATGTGGATGATGCGGGCGATGGTGTTGTCCGCCGCCGTCCGCGTCACCCGCAGGCGCAGCACGCCGCCGGTGTTGATGCTGCCGGCATAGACGGCGTCGCCGGCCGCCTTGGCCACCGGCATGGATTCACCGGTGATCGGCGCCTCGTCCAGCTCCGACGCGCCGTCGACGATCTCGCCGTCGGCCGGCACCCGGTCGCCGGGGCGGACCAGCACGATGTCGCCGATCGCCAGGTCGTCGACCGCGACGGTGGCCAGGACGCCGTTGGCTCCGCCCCCCATTTCACGTTCTAGGGCATCTACGGATCTTTGGAGCGACAGATTGACTCGGGGAGAGGGTTGTCGATTCCCGGCGGCCCGGGGTGTGTGATTCTATGGGCGACACTTTGGGGAACCGGAGTGTCGTCATGGAGATCGATTGGTCATTGGGGCGGTTCGGGGATCGGCGCCTGGATAAAGGGGGGCGGTGCTTCTCGAGCGCATGGTGTCGTGCGCGACGGTATGCCTGCGCCGTCTGGCGCAAGGGAGCTGGTC
>NZ_JBFRCU010000089.1:0-29856 GCF_052113205.1 Inquilinus sp. YAF38
TGTTGTTTCCGGCAGGAACCGGTCAAGATCACGCGAGGATGGAGAAGCCGATGACGCGAACCGATCCCCGCCCTTCGACCGTGACCGACGCCCGCGCCGGCCTGACCGACCCGGCCGACATCGCGGCGCTGATCGCGTCCGACCACCGCGACCCGTTCGGCGTGCTCGGCCCTCATCCCGATGGCGGCGGTACCGTGTTGCGCTGCTTCCGGCCGGACGCGGTGGCGGTCGAAGCGATCGACCCGGACAGCGGCGCGGCGCTGGCCCGGCTGGAGCGGCGCCATGCGGATGGCATGTTCGACGGCCGCATCGAGCGCTCCTTCCCGCCACGCTACCGGCTGCGCATCGATTATGGCCAAGCCGGCGGGGTGTGGGAGATCGAGGACCCCTACCGCTTCCCGTCCAGCTTCGGCGAGATCGACCTGCACCTGCTCGGCGAGGGCACCCATCTCGAGCTGTACCGGCGGCTGGGCGCCCATCCGCGGACCCTGGACGGGGTGGACGGCACTGTCTTCGCCGTCTGGGCACCGAACGCCCGCCGCGTCGCCGTGGTCGGCGAGTTCAACGGCTGGGACGGCCGGCTGCACCCGATGCGGCTGCATCCCGGCATCGGCGTATGGGAGATCTTCCTGCCCGGCGTCGGGCCGGGCGCGGCGTACAAGTTCGAGATCCGCGGCCCGAACGGCGACCTGCTGCCGCTGAAGACCGATCCCTTCGCCTTTCGAGCCGAGCATCCGCCGAAGACCGCCTCGATCGTGCACGGCCTGCCCGAGCCCAGCTGGGACGACGCCGAATGGGTGGCCGGCCGCGCGGCGGCGCAGCGGCGCGACGCCCCGATCAGCATCTACGAGGTCCATCCCGGTTCCTGGCGCCGGGTGCCGGAGGAAGGTGGCCGGCCGCTGTCCTGGCGCGAGCTGGGCGATCAGCTGATCCCCTACGCCGCCGGCCTCGGCTTCACCCATATCGAGCTGCTGCCGGTCAGCGAATACCCGTTCGACGGCTCCTGGGGCTATCAGCCGATCGGCCTCTATGCCCCGACCAGCCGCTTCGGCCCGCCGGAGGATTTCGCCGCCTTTGTCGACCGCTGCCACCGCGCCGGGCTGGGGCTGATCCTGGACTGGGTGCCCGGGCATTTCCCGACCGACGAGCACGGCCTGGCCCGGTTCGACGGCACCGCGCTCTACGAGCATGCCGATCCGCGCCAGGGCATGCACCAGGATTGGGGCACGCTGATCTACAATTACGGCCGGGCCGAGGTGCGCAACTTCCTGCTCGGCAACGCGCTGTTCTGGCTCGACCGCTTCCATGTCGACGGGCTGCGGGTCGATGCCGTGGCCTCGATGCTGTATCTCGACTACAGCCGCAAGGCTGGGGAGTGGGTGCCGAACCGCTTCGGCGGCCGTGAGAACCTGGACGCGGTGGAGTTCCTGCGCCAGACCAATGTCGAGGTGTTCGGCCGGCACGAGGGCGTGACCACCCTGGCCGAGGAATCGACCGCCTGGCCGGCCGTGTCGCGTCCCGTCCATCTCGGCGGCCTGGGATTCGGCTACAAGTGGAACATGGGGTGGATGAACGACACCCTGCGCTACATGCAGAAGGATCCGGTGCACCGCCACTGGCACCATTCCGACCTGACCTTCGGCCTGCTCTACGCCTTCAGCGAGAACTTCGTGCTGCCGCTGAGCCATGACGAGGTGGTGCACGGCAAGGGGTCGCTGCTGGGCAAGATGCCGGGCGACGACTGGCAGAAGTTCGCCAACCTCCGCGCCTATTACGGCTTCATGTGGGCCCATCCGGGCAAGAAGCTGCTGTTCATGGGCGGCGAGTTCGCCCAGCGCAACGAATGGAACCACGACCGCAGCCTGGACTGGCACCTGCTGGACGGCGAGCGCCATGCCGGGGTGCAGCGGCTGATCGGCGACCTGAACCGGCTGTACCGTGAGCTGCCGGCGCTGCATGTGCATGACTGCGAGCCGCAGGGCTTCGACTGGGTCGATGCCAGCAACAGCGCCGATTCGATCCTGGTCTGGCTGCGCCGCGGCGACCAGGGCGACCGGCCGGTGCTGGCGGTGTCGAACTTCACCCCGGTGCCGCGCCAGGGCTACCGCATCGGCGTGCCGCATGGCGGCCGCTGGGTCGAGCGGCTGAACACCGACGCCCAGGCCTATGGCGGCTCC
Source organism: Inquilinus sp. YAF38 (assembly GCF_052113205.1). Lineage (NCBI taxonomy): Bacteria > Pseudomonadati > Pseudomonadota > Alphaproteobacteria > Rhodospirillales > Rhodospirillaceae > Inquilinus > Inquilinus sp. YAF38. The sequence goes on from NZ_JBFRCU010000089.1 coordinate 2,178, forward strand.
GGCGTCGGCAATTTCGGCGGAGTCGAGGCCGAGGCCGCGCCCTGGCACGGCCGCCCCTGCTCGATGCTGGTGACCCTGCCGCCGCTGGCGACGGTGCTGTTCGAATGGGCGGGGTGAGGCGATCAGCGCCTGGGCCCACGCCTCAGGGTGGGGGCGCAGAGGTGCCGGAATCCGACGACGAGCCGATATACCAGGCCTTCACGGCTTGCCTGCGCATCGTTGCGGATGATCTGCCGCACGACGAGATCACGCGGACGCTCGGTGTCCAGCCGACGATGCGGCGCAAACGCGGCGATCGCCGTCGTCCCGGATCAACCGCAGCGAAAGATGCGGCATGGCATTTCCAGCCGCCCCTACCGGAGGAATGCGAGCTTTCGGAACATCTCCACGCCCTGTGGCAGGTGATAGCGCCGCATGTCGCCTACCTTCGCGACCTCAAGGCGCATGCCCGGATCGACATCTTCTGCGGTTGCCGCTCGAATCATGGCGGCGCAGGCTTCGAGGTGGCGCCTGATGCGCTCAAGCCGTTTGTCGCCCTCGACATTCCATTTAGCATCTCGGTGATTATCGACGGATATGTCGTCGACCGGCTGAAACTCCAATAAGTCGAAGCGCCTGGGTTTGCGGCCGCGAACTCGATCTACGATCCCCTCTCCTGCGCGGGCGAGTCGTTGCGATCGTCGACGCCGATCGGAAGCTCGGCCAACAACTCGAACGCGCGAGCCATGCCGCGCCGCTTCTCGCGCAGCACGATCTCGTCGCCACGCCGGAAGACCTCGATGTCCCGCCCCTGGAACCGGAACTGCTACGGCAGTTGGATGGCTTGACCGTTGCCGGACCGGAACACGCGGGCCGTGGCCATARCACCCCCGGAAGTCTGGGCCGCACGCTGGGTTCGCACACGCGAACCCGGCCTACGATGTCCGGACCGAACTGTCGCCCCGCCCTTACGGCTTCGGCGCTTCGACCTGGCGCGTCAACTCTTCCTGGGTGCGGGCGATCTGGGCCTGCAGGTCGGCGAGCTGCTGGCGGGCCGTGGCCAGGTCGCCCTGGGTCTTGCCGAGCTGCTCAGTCGCCTGCGCCAGCTGGCCGTTCACCGCCGCGGAATCGGCGTTGAGCTTGCCGTAGCTGTCGCGCTGCGCCGCCTCCTGCGCGCGCAACTGCTGCACCCGGCCGTCGGCGTCGGCGATCTCGCCCTGCTTGGCGGCGAGCTGCGACTCGGCGGCCTTCGCCTGATCCTGCGTCGCCTGGACCCGCGCTGCGGCCGCGTCGGACTCCTGCGCCGCCTGGTCGCGACGCTGGGTGGTCTCGGCCAGGGCGGCCCGGCCCTGCTGCAGCAGCCCTTGCAGCTTCTCCGATTCGGCTTTCAGCGCGTCACGGTCGGCACCGGCCCGCTTCAGCGTCGCCAGCTCCTGCTCCGCCGTCTCCAGCCTGGCCTGCAGCCCGTCGCGCGACTGGCCGGCGCTGCGGCTTTCGACACCGAGATAGATCGCCGCCACCAAAGCGACGAAGGCGACGATGATCGCGGCGACGGCGGCGATTCGCGGCGCTTCCCCGTCACGCGGGGGCAGGGGATGCGGATCGGTCGGCGCGGCCGGGCTGTGGTCGGGATCGGCAAGGGTGGTCACGCGGTCGGTCCTCTCGGCAGGTCGGCTGGGCAACGCCTAGCGGCGAAACTTGGTGAAAACGTGTCGGTGGTCGCGGCAATGCGATGCCCGGTGGACGGTCGCCGCCCGCGGGCCCCATCCTGCCCGCGGGACAGGATCGAAGGAACCCCGCAATGCCGCTGCCCGATCGGATTCCGGCCGGACGCCCCTGGCCGCTCGGCGCCACGCTGACGGAAGACGGGGTCAACTTCGCCCTGTTCTCCGCCCATGCCGAGCGGGTCGAGCTGTGCCTGTTCGACGCCGAGGGGCGGCAGGAGGTCGCGCGCCGCGACCTGCCGGCCCGCACCGACCAGGTCTGGCACGGCTTCCTGCCCGGCGCCGGGGCCGGCACGGTCTACGGCTTCCGCGTGCACGGTCCCTACGCGCCGCTGGACGGCCACCGCTTCAACCCGAACAAGCTGCTGCTGGACCCCTATGCCCGCGGCTTGGCCGGCGGCTTCCGCTGGGATGATTCGGTGCATGGCTATACCCGCGGCGACGCGGCTGCCGACCTGTCCTTCGATCCGCGCGACAGCGCCGCCTTCGTGCCGAAATCGGTGGTGGTCGACCCGGCCCATGACTGGGAGGGCGACGAGGCGCCGCGCACGCCCTGGGCCGACACGGTGATCTACGAAGCCCATGTGCGCGGCCTGACCATGCGCCACCCGGGCGTGCCGGAGCCGCTGCGCGGCACGCTGGGCGGGCTGGCCCATCCGGTGATGGTCGACCACCTGCGCCGGCTCGGCGTCACCGCGGTCGAGCTGATGCCGGTGCACGCCTTCCTGGACGAGCGGGCGCTGGTCGAGCGCGGCCTGAAGAACTACTGGGGCTATAACACCACCGCTTTCTTCGCCGTCCACCCGGCCTATGCCGGTGCGCTGCAGCCGCTGGAGGCGCTGCGCAACGCGGTCAAGGCGCTGCACCGGGCCGGGATCGAGGTGATCCTCGACGTCGTCTACAACCACACGGCGGAAAGCGACGTCTTCGGCCCGACCCTGAACTTCCGCGGCATCGACAATCTGTCCTACTACCAGCACACGCAGCATGACCGGCGTGAGCCGTTCAACCCGACCGGCACCGGCAATGCCCTAGACCTCGGCCATCCGCGGGTGCTGCAGATGGTGATGGACAGCCTGCGCTGGTGGGTCGAGGCGGCGCATGTCGACGGCTTCCGCTTCGACCTGGCCACCACCCTGGCCCGGGTGGGGTGCGACTTCGCCCCCGCCGCCCCCTTCCTGCAGGCGGTGGCGCAGGACCCGGTGCTGGCGCATGCCAAGCTGATCGCCGAGCCCTGGGATATCGGGCCGGGCGGCTGGCGGGTCGGCGGCTTCCCGGCGGGATGGTCGGAGTGGAACGACCACTACCGCGACGGCATCCGCCGCGCCTGGCGCGGCGATGCCGGGTCGCGGCCGGAGCTGGCGCGGCGCCTGTCCGCCTCCGCCGACCTGTTCGACCATGACGGCCGCGGCGCCCGGGCCAGCGTCAACTTCGTCACCGCCCATGACGGCTTCACCCTGGCCGACCTCACCTCCTATGCGCAGAAGCACAACGAGGCCAATGGCGAGGGCAACCGCGACGGCACCGGCGACAACCATTCCGACAATCTCGGCGTCGAGGGGCCGACCGACGACCCGGCGATCCTGGCCCGGCGGCTGCGGCGGCGGCGCAACCTGCTGGCGACGCTGCTGTTCAGCCAGGGCGTGCCGATGCTGCTGGGCGGCGACGAGCTGGGCCACAGCCAGCAGGGCAACAACAACGCCTATTGCCAGGACGGGCCGTTGACCTGGCTGGACTGGGCTGCGGCCGACCCCGCCTTCCTCGACTTCGTCGCCCGGATCGTGGCGCTGCGCCGGATTCACCCAGCCCTGCGCCAGCCGCATTTCCTGCATGGTGCGCCGAGCGGGAAGGACGAGCTGCCCGACATCGCCTGGCTGCGGCCGGACGGCCAGCCCATGGCCCCAGCCGACTGGGACGACCCGGCCGGCTTCACCCTCGGCGTGCTGCTGAGCGAGCCAACGGCACCGCCGCTGCTGCTGCTGTTCAACCCCGGGCCGGAGGGGATCGAGTTCACCCTGCCGCCGCTCGGCGCCTGGCATCCCTGGCTCGATACCGCGCGGACGCCGAGCGTGCCGCGGCTGGAGGCGGCGGCCTATCCGCTGGCGGCGGAAAGCTTGGTGTTGCTGGCCCTCGGCGCCGCATCGCCGGCAGAGATCGCGAATGACTTTCAATAAAGCTGCGACTGTCTCTCAATCACATAAAGTAAAACTTTACCGATTCCTGTAATCACTCTAAGGTACCCTTCGACATTGACGAACACCGGCCGAGGCGACGATGCAGGGCGACAAGAAGGTTCTCACCCATCTGAACGCGGTGCTGAAGAACGAGCTGACCGCGATCAATCAGTATTTCCTGCATGCCCGGATGCTCAAGAACTGGGACGTCAAGCGCCTGGCCAAGAAGGTGTATGAAGAATCGATCGGCGAGATGAAGCACGCCGATCTGCTGATCGAACGCATCCTGATGCTGGAGGGCCTGCCGAACCTGCAGGACCTCGGCAAGCTCGGCATCGGCGAGAACGTGCCGGAGATGCTGGAATCGGATCTCGGCCTCGAGACCTTCAACCAGAAGACGGTGAAGGAGGCGATGGTGCACTGCGAATCGGTGCGCGACTTCGTCTCCCGCGACATCCTGCTGAAGATCCTGGACGACACCGAGGAGCACATCGACTGGCTCGAATCGCAGCAGTATCTGATCAGCCAGATGGGCCTGCAGAACTACATCCAGATGGTCTCCAGCGAAGAGAGCTGAGCCCGACCTCTTCGCGCTTCGACAGAGCCCCGCTTCGGCGGGGCTTTTTCCGTGGTAGGCTGGGCCGATTATTAACGAAGCGCGCCATGCCCGCCGAAGCCCAGATCAGGGACATCTTCACACTGACCGGCCGCGGAACGGTGTTGATGCTCGAGCCTGACTTCTCGGGCCGGATCCATCTCCAGGATATGGTGACGAGCAACCGCGGCCAAGCGATCGTCCTGGGCGCGGAGGTCGCAATCAGTGGCTGTGTCGGTGTCTTGGTTGACATCCAAGACGCCCGAGACGTCTTCCGCACAGGCGATCCACTACAATTTGACAGCCCTGCGCATGCTACCAAGCCCTGACGGAGCTTCGTAGGTTGGGTTCGCTCTTTGCGAACCCAACATCGGGTCCTTCCGCTCGATTGTTGGGTTCGCAGATGCGAACCCAACCTACGTCTTCGTTCAGCCGGTCACCGCTTCGGCTTGTTGATCGCCTCGATCTGGCGCTGCAGGTCGTCGAGCTTCTGGCGCAGCGTATCGATCGATCCCTGCTCCGACGCGGCGGCGGCCGGCGCCGATGCCGCCGGCTGGGACGGCTGCCCCGGCTTGCCGGCCTGGGGGCCGAAGGGGGTGAACATCTGCATCGCCCGCTCGAACAGGGCCATGTTCTGCTTGCTCATTTCCTCCAGTGCGCCGCCGAACGGGAACACGCCGCTGACTTCCTTGAAGTAGCTGCGCATCTGGTCCTGGTTGCGGGCGAAGGCCTCCATCGAGGATTCGAGGTAGCGCGGCACCATGAACTGCAGATTGTCGCCGTACAGGCTGATCAGCTGCCGCAGAAAGCCGATCGGCAGCATGTTCTGGCCGCCCTTGCCCTCTTCCTCGACGATGATCTGGGTCAGCACCGAGCGGGTGATATCCTCGCCCGTCTTGGCGTCATAGACCAGAAATTCGACGCCCTCCTTGACCATCTGGGCCAGGTTCTCGAGCGTCACATAACTTGACGTCGCCGTGTTGTAGAGGCGGCGGTTGGCGTATTTCTTGATGGTGATGGGAGCGCTCCTCGGCTCCTCGGCCGACGGGGCGGTTCCAGGGGCGGCCTGACTGGTCGGCATGGGGGTCCCTATCGCTTCTTCCGGCCGCGGGCTCACGGCCGCTTCGACTGAATTGAGGCCTATACTGGTCCGACCAGGGCGGCATGTCACGATCCTTTCGCATCGCAACACGCGCCGGGCATAGGCAGGCCGGGCGGGGCCGACTATGATCGCCGCCGATGACCGCGCCGAACCCGCCCCACGACCCGCCACCCGGCGACGGCGACAGCCCGGACGCCCTGGCCCGCCGCTTCCTCGATCTCTGGCAAGAGCATTGGACCGCAACCCTGACCGATCCCGAGACGCTGCGTGGCTGGTCCGCCCTGCTGGACCCCGGCCATGTGTCACGGATCGTGGCAGGGCTGGGCGGAAGGGCCGGCAATGACGGCACGCTTGGGACCGCGGCCGCTGCCGCTGCATCTGGCCGCGGCGGCGGCGAGCCTGATGAGCGGGATCGCCGCATTGCCGCTCTCGAGGAGCGCGTCGCCAAGCTCGAAACCGCTCTGGCCGGAGCCGCTGCGCCGCGCCGCCGAACGCCTCGCAAGCCTGCCGGCTGACGCCGCAGGCGCGGCCCTGGCGCGGGAAGGGACCCGGCGCGCCGCCGCCTTCCTGAGCGGCCTGGAGCGCTACAGCCGCCACCCCTATCGCCGCGACCTGCCGGCGCCGCCGGTGCTGTGGCAGGGCGGGTCGGCCCGGCTGCGGGACTATGGTCCTGCCGACGGGTTGCCGCTGCTGGTGGTGCCGTCGCTGGTCAACCGCGCCTATGTTCTGGACCTGACGGCTGAGCGCAGCCTGCTGCGCTTCCTGTCGGCGCAGGGCCTGCGGCCGCTGCTGCTGGAATGGGAYGTGCCGGACGCGACCGAGCGCGACTTCACCCTGACCGACCTGATCCTGCGGCGGCTGGAGCCGGCGCTGGATGCCGCTCTCGCGGTTGCGAAAGGGCCGGTCGGGCTGCTGGGCTACTGCATGGGCGGCACGCTGGCGGCGGCACTGGCGGCGCGGCGGCAGGACGACATCGCCGGCATCGCCTTCATGGCCGCGCCCTGGGACTTCCATGCCGACGCGCCGCACCAGGCCGAGATCGGCCGGATGGCGGCGGCGGCCAGCCTGGCCGTCATCGCCTCACTCGGCGTGCTGCCGGTCGACGGCATCCAGGCACTGTTCACCACGCTCGATCCGCTGACCGCCCTGCGCAAGTTCAGCGCCTTCGGCCGGCTCCGCCCGGAGTCTCCGGAGGCGGCACGCTTCGTGGCCCTGGAGGACTGGCTGAACGACGGCATCCCGCTGCCGGGGCCGGTGGCGCTGGAATGCCTGGCCGGCTGGTACGGCGAGAACACACCCGGCCGTGGGCAGTGGCGGATCGACGGTGAACCGGTGCGGCCGGAGGCGATCCGCCGGCCCAGCCTGCACCTGATCCCGGCCCGCGACCGCATCGTGCCGCCGGCCAGTGCCCGCACCTTGGCCGAGCGCATGCCCGGCGCCGAACGGATCGAGCCGACGCTCGGCCATATGGGCATGGTGGTGGCGGGCGGCGCCGAGGCGCAGGTGTGGCGGCCGTTGGCGGAATGGCTGGCCGCCGCTATCGGAAGTCGACCGACAGCGACACCGGCGCGGCCGAAAGCCCGTCATAGCGCGCCGTCACGGTCCCGCCCGGCACCGGCTGCACCGGCGGGCCGAAGGAGCCGAGGCTGACCAACTGGCCCGGCTGCAGCGCCTCACCCCGTGCCGCGAGATCCTGCGCCAGCCAGATCACCGCGTTGAGCGGATGGCCGAGGATGGCGGCCCCCGGCGCCTCGGCCAGCACCTTGCCGGTGCCGTTGGTCAGCGAGACTTTCATCGTCGCCAGCCGCTCGGCGAAGCCGGGCTCGATCGCGATCGGCTCGCCCAGCACGCCGAGCCTGGCGCCGACGTTGATCGCGGTGATCGAGGCGGCGGTCGGTTTCTCATCCGGCGCCAGGGCAAGGTCAGCCAGTTCGATGAACGGCCTGAGTGCCGAGAGATGCGCCAACACCTCTGCCGGCGTCTTGGCTTGGTTGACGCCCGCGTCGCCGATCACGGCGATCAGATCGGCCTCGATCAGCGGCCGGGCCGCATAATTCGCGGGGATCGGACCATTGGTGCCCTCCAGATAGGCCCCCGGCGAAGTCTTCGGGTAAATTGTCCATCCGGGTTTGCGCAACATGCCGGCTAGCAACACGCCCGACACCGGATGGCTGACGCCCAGCCGCTCCTGCATCGCCCTGCCGGTCAGCCCGACCTTGTAGCCGACCGGCGGCCCCAGGTCGGGGGCGAGGTCCTGGACCAGCGTCTTCTGGACGCAGGCGGCGGTGACGGCGTCGATCCCGGCCAGGCCGGACACCGTCGTCGTCGCCCGCCAGGCCGCGGCTGCCCGCGCGGCGATCGCGGCGCAGTCCTCGGCCGCCATCGCTGGCATCGTTCCCACCAGCGCGGCCAGCACTGTGGCCCGCAGCAACGCCTTGCGCATCGATTCCCCTCCCTTTCGACCCGATCCGCCCGTCGTGGTTGCGCGGGCGGAACGGCAGTGGCTATCGTCAGTCTAGCGCAATTCGACCGGTGCGGCCCGACCGCGCCGGACAGCAAAGGGAAACCGCCCCTATGACCAATGTCGTCATCGCCGCAGCCGCGCGCACGCCGGTCGGGGCCTTCGCCGGGGCCTTCGCCGCCGTGCCGGCGCATGAGCTGGGCATCGCCGCGATCACCGCGGCGCTGGGCCGGGCCGGGGTCGAGGCCGCCGAGGTCGACGAGGTGGTGCTGGGCCAGGTTCTGACCGCCGCGACCGGCCAGAACGCGGCGCGCCAGGCCGCGATCGGCGCCGGCATCCCGAAATCGGCCACCGCCTACGGCATCAACCAGGTTTGCGGCTCCGGCTTGCGCACCGTGGCGCTCGGCGGCCAGGCGATCGCCCTGGGCGATGCCCGCATCGTCGTCGCCGGCGGGCAGGAGAGCATGTCGCTGGCGCCGCATGCGCTGCATCTGCGCAGCGGCACCAAGATGGGCGACGCCAAGATGGTCGACACCATGATCCGCGACGGGCTGTGGGACGCCTTCAACGGCTACCACATGGGCAACACGGCGGAGAATGTCGCCCGGCAGTGGCAGATCACCCGCGAGGAGCAGGACCGCTTCGCCCTGGCGTCGCAGCAGAAGGCGGGCGCGGCGCAGCGCGAGGGCCGGTTCAAGGACGAGATCGCGCCGGTCACGGTCAAGGGCCGCAAGGGCGATGTCGTGATCGACGCCGACGAGTATCTGAAGCCGGACACCACGATCGAGGTTCTGGCCAAGCTGCGCCCGGCCTTCGACAAGGAAGGCACGGTCACCGCCGGCAACGCCTCCGGACTCAATGACGGCGCCGCGGCGCTGGTGCTGATGAGCGAGGAGGAGGCCGCGCGTCGGGGCATCACCCCGCTCGCCCGCATCGCGTCGTGGGCCACGGCCGGCGTCGACCCGGCGGTGATGGGCTCGGGCCCGATCCCGGCCAGCCGCGCGGCGCTGAAGAAGGCCGGCTGGACCGCCGAGCAGCTGGACCTGGTCGAGGCCAACGAGGCCTTCGCTGCCCAAGCCTGCGCCGTGAACAAGGACATGGGCTGGGACCCGGCCCGGGTGAACGTCAATGGCGGCGCCATCGCCATCGGCCATCCGATCGGCGCATCGGGCGCCCGCATCCTGACCACCCTGCTGTACGAAATGGGCCGGCGGGACGCCAAGAAGGGCCTCGCCACCCTGTGCATCGGCGGCGGCATGGGCATCGCCCTCTGCGTCGAACGCTGAGACCGGCGCCTCGCAATCGAGGCGCTGTTTCCCGGGCCGCCCGCCGATCTCTCGTCGCGGCCGGCGGCCCATGACGACCAACCCAGGGAGGACGCTATGGGACGTGTAGCCGTTGTGACCGGCGGGACGAGAGGGATTGGCGAGGCGATCTCGCTGGCCCTGAAGGAAAAGGGCTACAAGGTCGCCGCGACCTATGCCGGCAACGACGAGGCCGCCCGGGCCTTCAGCGAGCGGCACGGCATCAGCGTCTACAAGTTCGACGTCGCCGATTTCGAGCAATGCCAGGCCGCGATCGCCAAGATCGAAGCCGAGCTCGGGCCGGTCGAGGTGCTGGTCAACAACGCCGGCATCACCCGCGACGGCACCATCCACAAGATGGACCGGCACGCCTGGGACGCCGTGATCGACACCAATCTCGGCTCCTGCTTCAACATGTGCCGCTGCGTCATCGACGGCATGCGCGCCCGCAGCTTCGGCCGGATCGTCAACATCGGCTCGATCAACGGCCAGGCCGGGCAGTACGGCCAGGTGAACTACGCCGCGGCGAAGTCCGGCATCCACGGCTTCACCAAGGCGCTGGCGCAGGAAGGCGCCGGCAAGGGCATCACCGTCAACGCCATCGCGCCGGGCTATATCGACACCGACATGGTCCGCGCCGTGCCGCCGAACGTGCTGGAGAAGATCGTCGCCAAGGTGCCGGTCGGCCGCCTGGGCAAGGCGTCGGAGATCGCCCGCGGCGTGCTGTTCCTGGTCGACGACGAGGGCGGCTTTATCACCGGCTCGACCCTGTCGATCAACGGCGGCCAGCACATGTATTGAGGCCGCTCCCGGACCGCGCCGGCACCTTGTGCCGGTCCGGCGCGGTCCGACGCCACTTCCGTCCCGGTGCGTCCCGATTTCGACCCTGGATATTTGATTTACCTTTAGGATAGTATTCTGAAAAATTGCGATCGCCATATTGAAGTGGATACGGTGGAGGGGATTTTATGTCGCTGATAACCGATAGCGCGCTTGGCCTCCCGAGCGCCGGCGCCGGCTCCGGAAGGGTTGTATGGGCCGGCTCGACCGGAAACCGGAATATCGACGGGCTGCTGGATGGCTACAAATGGTCCGGCGACTCGATCACCGTAGCTTATCCCGGTACGGCGAGCTTGTACGGGTCGGGATACACTGAAGCCATGCACGGTTTCCGGCCTTTGACCGGGCCGATGATCGCGGCGGCGGGCAATGTTTTTACCCAGATCATGAGCTTCACCAATCTGCGGATTTCCGAGGGCAGCGCCCGGACGGCCAACATCCGCCTCGCCCATTCGTCGGACGCGGCTCCGACGGCCTACGCCTATACCCCAAGCAGCTACTCCAAGGCCGGAGACATCTGGTTCTCCGGCACGGACAATGACGCGCCGGTCCGGGGCAACTATGGCTGGTACGGCATGCTGCACGAGGTCGGGCATGCCCTCGGCCTGAAGCACGGGAACGAGGCTGGCGGGGTCGCGAACGTCGCGATGCAATACGCATACGACGCAATGGAATATTCCGTGATGACGTATCGGAGCTATGTCGGCGCTCCGACCGACTACGTCTACAACGAAGACCATAGCTTCGCTCAGACTTACATGATGTACGACATCGCCGCGCTGCAGAAGCTGTATGGTGCGGACTACGTCAACAACGCCGGCAACAACACCTATACCTTCTCTGCGACCACCGGCGCGATGTTCATCGACGGCCACAGTCAGGGCACGCCGGGCGCCAACCGCATCTTCCGGACGATCTGGGACGGCGGCGGCAACGACACCTACGATTTTTCGAACTATGCAACCGACTTGACCGTGGACCTACGGCCCGGGGGAYATTCGAAGCTCTCCTCGTCGCAGATCGCCGATCTGGGGAACAATCATCATGCCAAGGGCAATGTCTACAACGCGCTGCTCTACGACAACGATCCGCGATCCCTGATCGAGAATGCCCGCGGCGGCGGCGGCAACGATACGATCGTTGGCAATCAGGCGAGCAATCAGCTCTCCGGCGGGGCTGGAAACGACACCCTCGACGGCAGGACCGGAAACGACGTCCTGGTCGGTGGCGCCGGCATCGACACGGCGGTGACACATGCTCGGCTGACGCAAACCACCGTATCCACCAGCCGAGGCAATCCCATCCTTCATGGCCCAGAGGGCCACGACACCCTGGTCGATATCGAGCAATACAGGTTTGATGACGGGACCGTCGCCCAGGCCGACGGCAAGGTCGAAGTCGACGACCTGTTCTACTACACCTCGAATCACGACGTCTGGAACGCCCATATGGACCCGGAGGTCCACTACGCCCAGTTCGGTTGGAAGAACGGCCGGAACCCCAACGCGCTGTTCGACACGAACTATTACCTGGCGCGCAACCCGGATGTCGCGGCGGCGAAGATCAATCCGCTCGAGCACTACCATCTCTATGGCTGGAAGGAAGGCCGCGATCCCTCGGCCCAGTTCGACAGCAGCGCCTATCTCGCCATCAACACCGATGTCGCGGCGGCCCGGATCGATCCCCTCGAGCACTATCTCAGCGCAGGGGCGTATGAAGGGCGCAGCTACAAGGTGTTCGCCAGCGCCAGCAATCTCCGCGCGGTCACCATCACCTTCACCGGATCGGACGTGACCCTTCGGGATTCGACCGGGACGCACGATGGCGCCGGTCTGGAGCAGTACAAATTCCGGGACGGGCTGATCGACCAGCGCGACGCCAATTACGAGGTCGACGACCTGTTCTACTACAGCCGGAACCCCGATGCCTGGGCGGCACGGGTCGACGCGGACGCGCATTATGCGCTGAACGGCTGGCGCGAAGGCCGCGACCCCAATGCGTTTTTCGACACTGAGGGCTACCTCGCGCACAATCCGGATATTGCGGCAATGAAGATCAATCCGCTCGAGCACTACCATCTCTACGGATGGAAGGAAGGGCGGGATCCATCGGCGGCCTTCGATACCAAGGCTTATCTGGCTGCCAATCCGGACGTCGCCGCCGCCGGCGTCGATCCCCTCGAACACTACCTGCGCTACGGGCTTTACGAGGGCCGCGTCGTTGTTACCGACAGCATCTGGGGCTGAGGAGGCCCCACGCGAGCTCCGTCAGGCCACGGCTTCGGCCGGGGACCTGACCGCCGTCACCGCCGCCGTTCCAGCCACGGCCGTTCCCTCGACCCGCTCCCGGAAGCTTTGGCCCCAGGCCTTCATGGCATCGAGCACCGGGGCCAGGGTGCAGCCATATTCGGTCAGCGAGTATTCCACCCGCGGCGGCACCTCGGCGAAGACCTGTCGGTGCACGATGCCGTCCGCCTCCAGCTCGCGCAGTTGCAGCGTCAGCGAACGCTGCGACACGCCGCCGAAATGCTTCCGCAGCTCGCCGAAGCGCCGCGGCCCGTCCAGGAGCTGGTACAGGATCACCGGCTTCCACTTGCCGCCCATCACGGCGAGCGTGACCTCCACCGCACAGCCATAGGATCGCCGGGCCTGATCTCGTGGGGGCATTCTCGTCTCCATAGGTGCAAAAGAGTATCCTATGGCAAGAAATGTTGCCTTCTTGCACGGGCGCCTGCAAGCGGCAACATGGCGCCCATGCCGCTGAATCGGCGGCGATCCCGATACATCGGAGCTTCGAGCCATGCGCCAGTACCGCTTCCCCCGCATCGGCAGCATCGACGACCTCACCCTCGCCGAGACCGAGACGCCCGTTCCCGGCCGCGGCCAGGCGCTGGTCCGGCTGCGCGCGGCGTCGCTGAACTACCGTGACCTGATGGTCGCCACCAACCGCTACGGCCGCGGCAGCCCACTGCCCGATCTGGTGCCGCTGTCGGACGGCGCCGGCGAAGTCGTGGCGGTCGGCCCCGACGTCACCCGGGTGAAGGTCGGCGACCGCGTCGCCGGCATCTTCATGCAGAGCTGGATCGGCGGCGAGATCGATGCGACCGACCAGGCCAGCGCCCTTGGCGGCGCCGCCCATGGCGTGCTGGCCGAACACCGTGTGTTCGACCAGGACGGGCTGGTGCACCTGCCCGACCACCTGTCCTTCGAGGAGGGCGCGGCCCTGCCCTGCGCCGGGGTGACCGCGTGGAACGCGCTCTATGGCGGCCAGCATCCGCTGCAGCCGGGCGAGACCGTGCTGGTGCTGGGCACCGGCGGCGTCTCGATCCTGGCGCTGCAATTCGCCCACGCCGCCGGAGCCCGGGTGATCGCCACCTCCTCCAGCGACGCCAAGCTGGAGCAGGCGAAGGCCCTGGGCGCCGCCGAGCTGGTCAACTATCGCCGCCATCCGGACTGGGAGAAGGAGGTGCTGCGGCTGACCGGCGGGCGCGGCGTCGACCATGTCATCGAGGTCGGCGGCGCCGGCACGGTGCCGAAGTCGATCGCCGCCACCCGGATCGGCGGCTTCGTCCAGCTGATCGGCGTGTTGACCGCCGGCAGCCCGTTCGAGCCGACACCGCTGATCGGCCGGTCGGTGACGCTGCGCGGCCTCTATGTCGGCTCGCGCCAGATGTTCGAGGCGATGAACCGGCACATCGCGCAGGCCGGCATCAAGCCGGTGATCGACCGGGTCTTCCCGTTCGAGCAGGCGAAGGATGCCTACCGCCACCTCGAGGCGGCCGGCCATGTCGGCAAGATCGTGATCGCGATCGGGTGACCTCAGAGGGGACTTCGGGGCGGCCTTTGCCAGCCCCGCCACCGTTCGAGCCCCAGATCGGCACGGAGATGCCCGGAGAGCTCGCCCGGCCGCAGCATAGGGCGACGACGCCGCAGCAGCGACGCGAATGACGACACCATTCCGACGAGGCGGCGCAGCGCCGTCGGCCGCCGGGCCGGAAAGACGGCCGGCACGGCGCTCATCCCGGCACCACGGCGAGCACGTCGAGCTCGAACAGCAGCCCCTCGCGGAAGAAGCGGTCGATCTGCAGCGTGGTGCTGGCCGGCGGCGCCGCGCGGTTGACGTAGCGGTCGCGCACCTCGCGCAGGGCCGGGCCCTGGGCGGCGAAATCGGTCACGAACATGCCGAGCCGGACCACGTGCTCGAAGCCGCTGCCGGCGGCGGCCAGGCCGGCCCTGACGTTCTCGAAGGCCTGTTCGGCCTGGGTGGCGAAATCCGGCCCGGCGATCGAGCCGTCGGGGCCGATGCCGACCTGGCCGGCGAGCTGAACCAAACGGGCCCCGGCGGGAATCAGCACGACCTGGGAATAGCCGTTCGGCGCCGGCATCGTGTCGGGGTTGAGGAAGGTCAGAGGGTCGGCGGGCATTATGTGCATCCTGGCTGGAACGAATGGGCGGACGATGCGCCATCCCCTCCGGCCGAACCACGCAGGGCCTCGCCGCCGATCATAAGCCCGGCTTATACTGAGCCATGCCGACCGACAGCCTGCCCCTGCCCGCCCTGCACGCCTTCGAAGCCGCGGCGCGGCATGTCAGCTTCACCCGCGCGGCGGCGGAGCTGGGGCTGACCCAGGCGGCCGTCAGCTACCACATCAAGCGGCTGGAGGAGCGGCTGGGAGCGCCCTTGTTCGCCCGCCGCGGCCGCAGCCTGGCCCTGACCGAGGCCGGGGAGCGGCTGGCGGCCGAAGTGGTCGACGCCTTCGGCCGGCTGCGCGCCGCGGTCGGCAGCGAGGTGGATGCGGCGGGCCGCAGCCTGTCGGTCGTGTCGGTGCCCACCTTCACCACCCATTGGCTGGCACCGCGGCTCGGCGCCTTCCAGGCCGCGCATCCGGGGCTTGCGGTCGAGCTCGCCACCAGCACCGAGCTCGGCGACAGCATCGAGGGCGAGCTCAGTGCCGATATCGAGATCCGCGCCGGGCCGAGCGGCTTTGCGCCGCGCTTCATCGCCCACAAACTGCTGGAGGTTCGCCTCGCCTGCGTGGTGGCGCCCCGACTCGCGGCCAGGCTGCGCCAGCCGGCGGATGTGCTGTCGCTGCCGCTGATCGGCATGAGCATGAGCTGGGATGCCTGGTTCGCGGCGGCCGGCGTCGAGGCCCCGGCGGCCCTGCGAAAGCCGGCGCCGCGCTTCGACAACCAGGCGGCCTCGGCGCAGGCCGCCGTCGGCGGGCTCGGAGCGGCCCTGGTGACGCCCGACTTCTTCGCCGAGGACCTGGCCAGCGGACGGCTGGTCGCGCCCTTCCCGCTCCAGGTCGATCGCGCCAAGGGCTACTGGCTGGTCTACGCCACGGACCAGCGCCACCGGCCCAAGATCCGCGCCTTCCGCGACTGGATCGTCGCAGCCGCCGCTGCCGGTCTGCGCCCATAAAAAAGGCGGCCCGAGGGCCGCCCCTGATCGTCACGGCCGGTCCGGTCAGGAGGCCGAGGCATCCGCCGATTGCAGGCCGAGGATGGCCTCGATCTGCCGGGTCACCGCGTCCATGTCGGCCATGCCGTCCACTGCCTTCAGCAGCCCCTTGTCGCGGTAATAGGGGATGATCGGCGCGGTCTGCTCGCGATAGATGCCGAGGCGCTTGCGCAGCGTCTCCTCGGTGTCGTCAGCGCGCTTCTCGGTCGATTGGGCGGCACGATTGGCGACGCGGGCGAACAAAGCCGCCTCATCGACCTTCATCTCGATCACCACCGCCAACGCTTTGCCGTGCCGGCCCAGCATCTCGTCCAACCCCTCGGCCTGACGCACGGTGCGTGGGAAGCCGTCGAGGATGAAGCCGCGGTCGCAGTCGGGCTGGGCGATCCGCTCCGCGATCATGTCCAGCATGACCTCGTCGGTGACCAGATCGCCCCGATCGAGGATCTCCTTCACCTGGCGGCCGAGCGGCGTGCCGGCGGCGATCGCCGCCCGCAGCATGTCGCCGGTCGAGAGCTGCTTCAGCCCGTAGCGCTCCTCCAGCCGTTTCGCCTGCGTCCCCTTCCCTGCCCCGGGTGGGCCCAACAGGATCAAATTCATCGACGGCTCCCCCGCAGCTTCGATTTCTTGATCAGCCCTTCATACTGATGGGCCAGGAGATGGGAGTGGACCTGGGCCACGGTGTCCATGGTGACCGTGACCACGATCAGCAGGCTGGTGCCGCCGAAGTAGAACGGCACGGAGTAGCTGGACGTCAGGAACTCCGGCAGCAGGCAGACCACCGTCAGATAGCCGGCGCCGATCACCGTGATCCGGGTCAGCACGTAGTCGATGTAGTCGGCGGTCGACTTGCCCGGGCGGATGCCGGGGATGAAGCCGCCATACTTCTTCAGGTTGTCGGCCGTCTCTTCCGGATTGAAGACGATCGCGGTGTAGAAGAAGCAGAAGAAGATGATCAGCGCGGCATAGAGCGCCATGAACAGCGGCTGGCCGTGCGCCAGCTGCCCGGCGATGAAGGCGATCCAGCTGCCGGTGTCGCCGGCCTGGTTGCCGGCGAAGCCGATCAGCGTCGCCGGCAGCAGCAGCAGCGACGAGGCGAAGATCGGCGGGATCACGCCGGAGGTGTTGAGCTTGAGCGGCAGGTGCGAGCTCTCGCCGCCGAACATGCGGTTGCCGACCTGTCGCTTCGGGTACTGCACCAGCAGTCGCCGCTGCGCCCGCTCCATGTAGACGATGAAGAAGATCACCGCCACGCAGATCACCAGCAGCACCAGGATCACGAAGGGCGAGATCGCGCCGGTCCGGCCCAGCTCCAGAATCTGCACCAGGGCATGCGGCAACGAGGCGACGATGCCGGTGAAGATGATCAGCGAGATGCCGTTGCCGACGCCGCGCGAGGTGATCTGCTCGCCCAGCCACATCAGGAACATGGTGCCGCCGACGATGGTGAGCACCGTGGTGAAGCGGAAGTACCAGCCGGGATCCACCACCGCCGCGCCGACCGAGCCGTGCACGCTCTCGAGCCCGACCGCCAGCGCATAGGCCTGGGCCGTGGCCAGCACCACGGTGAAGTAGCGGGTGTACTGGTTGATCTTCTTGCGGCCGGCCTCGCCCTCCTTCTTCAGCGCCTCGAGCGTCGGCGACACCGCCGTCAGGAGCTGGATGATGATGGAGGCCGAAATGTACGGCATGATGTTCAGCGCAAAGATCGTCATCCGACCCAGCGCGCCGCCGGCAAACATGTTGAGGATGCCGAGGAGTCCGCCGCCCTGCTGCTGGAAGATCTCCGACAGCACGCGGGGATCGATCCCGGGAATCGGCACATAGGTGCCGATCCGGTAGATGATCAGCGCGCCAAGGGTGAACCAGATACGCTTGCGAAGCTCCGTGGCCTTGGCGAAGGCGCCGAAGTTCAGGTTCGCAGCGAGCTGTTCTGCAGCAGATGCCATGCAAGGCCTCGAATGAAAAGGGCGGGGACTGCGAACAAACGCGGTCCCCGCCCTCCGTTTTACCCGTGTTGGACGGCGGCGTTAAGCCTGGGACGACGCCCCTGCGTCATTCTCGACAGCCTCGGCCGGAGCCGGGCTGGTCTGGACCACCGAGCCGCCCGCCTTCTCCACCGCCGCGACCGCAGCCGCCGAGGCGCTGTGGACGTGCAGGGTGACCTTGGCGGAGATCTCGCCCTTGGCCAGCAGACGGACGCCGTCCAGCGTCTTGGCGATCAGGCCGCCGGCGACCAGCGCCTCGGCATCGACCGGCTTGGCCGCGTCGACCCGGCCGGCCTCGATCGCCTTCTGCAGGCGGCCGAGATTGACCACGGCGTAGTTCGACCGGAACTTCTTGTTGTTGAAGCCCCGCTTCGGCAGCCGCATGTAGATCGGCATCTGGCCGCCTTCGAAGCCCTTGAGGGCGACGCCGGTCCGGCTCTTCTGTCCCTTCACACCACGGCCGCCGGTCTTGCCCTTGCCGGAGCCGATGCCGCGACCGACGCGGATGCGCGACTTGCGCGCGCCCGCATTGTCGCGGAGATCGTTGAGTTTCGTCATGATTGCTCCTCAGGAACAGACGGGCCTCAGCCCGCCTGCTCGACCCGCACCAGGTGCTTGACCTTCTCGATCATCCCGCGGACAGACGGAGTGTCCTCCAGCTCGCGGGTGCGATGCAGCTTGTTCAGCCCAAGGCCGACCAGCGTCTGGCGCTGATCCTGCCGGCGGCCGATCGGGCTGCCGATCTGGGTGACGATCACGGTCGATTTGTCAGCCATTCGCGGCCTCCACCACCTCGACGCCACCCTCGCGCTTGCCCGCCGGGCTGCCGATGATGTCGGCGACGCGCTTGCCGCGCCGGGCGGCGACGGCCCGCGGGCCTTCGATCGTCCGCAGCGCCTCGAAGGTCGCCTTGATCATGTTGTGCGGGTTCGACGTGCCGATCGACTTGGCGACGACGTCCTGGACGCCCAGCGCTTCGAAGATCGCGCGCATCGGACCGCCGGCGATGATGCCGGTGCCCTGGGTGGCGCTGCGGAGCTGGACCTTGCCGGCGCCGAAGTGACCCAGGATGTCGTGATGCAGCGTCCGGCCCTCACGCAGCGGAACGCGGATCATGCTGCGCTTCGCCTGCTCGGTCGCCTTGCGGATCGCCTCCGGCACCTCACGGGCCTTGCCCGAGCCGTAGCCGACCCGGCCGCGGCCGTCGCCGGTGACCACCAGGGCAGCGAAGCCGAAGCGCCGGCCGCCCTTCACCACCTTCGCGACGCGGTTGATGTGGACGAGCTTCTCGATCAGCTCCTCGCCCGCATCCCGCTCGCTCGGGCGCTTGTCGCCACGATCCCGAGGACCGCGCGAATCTCTGCTTTCGCGTGCCATACGCGTGCTCCTCAGAAGTCCAGGCCGCCCTCACGGGCGGCATCGGCTAGGGCCTTGACCCGGCCGTGATACAGGTAGTGTCCACGATCGAACACGACCTTCTCGACGCCGGCCGCCTTGGCGCGCTCCGCGAGGAGCTTGCCGACCGCGGCCGCGGCCTCGATGGTGGCGCCGGTCTTCAGCGATCCGCGCAGGTCCTTCTCGATCGACGAGGCGGCGGCAAGGGTCTTGCCGGCCTGGTCGTCGATGACCTGGGCATAGATCTGCTTCGAAGAACGGAACACGGACAGGCGGACCCGGCCGTAGCGGGCCTGGCTCAGCTTGTGGCGGAGACGTTCCTTGCGGCGCTCGCGCAACTCGTTGGTCTTGGTGGTCATCCCGGCCGTCCTTACTTCTTCTTGCCTTCTTTGCGCAGGAGGGTCTCGGTCTCGTACTTGATGCCCTTGCCCTTGAACGGCTCGGGCTTCCGGTACCCGCGGATCTCCGCGGCAACCTGGCCAACGCGCTGCTTGTCGAAGCCGGTGATCGCGATCGAAGTCGGCTTCTCGCACTTGATCGTGATCCCCTCGGGGATCGGGTAACGCACCTCGTGGCTGTAGCCGAGGGTCAGCACCAGCTCCTTGCCCTGGACCGCGGCGCGATAACCGACGCCGTTGATCTCGAGGTTGGTGGTGAAGCCCGTGCTGACGCCCACGACCATGTTGTTGATCAGGGTGCGGCTGGTGGCCCACATGGTCTGCGCCAGGCGCGACTGGCTCTTCGGCTCGACCTTGATCGCGCCGTCTTCCATCGAGACCTTGATCTCGTCGTTGACCGCGAGCTTGAGCTGACCGAGCTTGCCCTTGACCGAGACGGCCTGGCCCGACACCGAAGCGTCGACCCCAGCCGGAACCTTGACCGCGTGCTTGCCGATTCGTGACATCGCCGCTCTCCTCAGAACACGCGGGCGAGGATCTCGCCGCCGACATTGGCGGCGCGGGCCTCGACGTCTGACATCACACCGCGCGGCGTCGACAGGATGGAGATGCCCAGCCCGTTGTACACCTTCGGCAGATCCTTGATGCCGGAGTAGACGCGACGGCCCGGCTTCGACACGCGGTCGATGCGGCGGATCGCCGGCTGGCCCTCGGCATATTTCAGCTCGACCTTGGTGGCCGAGATGCCGGTGCTGACCTCATGGGTCTCGTAGCCGCGGATGTAGCCCTCGCGCTTCAGCACGTCGAGCACATTGGTGCGCAGCTTCGAGGCCGGAGTCTCGATCACGGCCTTGCCGGCGCGCTGGCCGTTGCGGATACGGGTGAGCAGATCGCCCAACGGATCACTTAGCGACATAATCCGTACTCCTTACCAGCTCGACTTGGTCATGCCGGGAATCTGCCCGCGCGAGGCCAGCTCGCGCAGCGCGATACGGCTCAACTTGAAGCGCCGGTAGAAGGCCTTCGGGCGACCGGTCAGCTCGCACCGGTTGTGGATGCGCACCGGAGAGGAGTTCCGCGGCAGTTCCGCCAGCTTCAGGCGGGCGGTGAACCGGTCCTCCATCGGCAGGCTTTGGTCGTTGGCGATCGTCTTCAGACGCTCGCGGCGGCCGGCGAACGCCTTCGCCAGCTTCTCGCGACGCTTGTTCTTCTCGACCGAGCTCTTCTTGGCCATGATCTATCCTTGCTCGTTCAGCTGACGAACGGGAAGTCGAAGGCCTTGAGAAGCGCACGCGCCTCCTCGTCGGTCTTCGCGGTCGTCACGATAACGATGTCCATTCCCCGAACCGTCTCGATCTTGTCGTAATCGATCTCGGGGAACACGATCTGCTCCTTGATGCCGAGGGCATAGTTGCCCCGGCCGTCGAAGGATTTGGGCGACAGGCCGCGGAAGTCGCGGACCCGCGGCAGGGCGATGTTCACCAGGCGGTCGAGGAACTCGTACATCCGCTCGCGGCGCAGGGTGACCTTGGTGCCGATCGACATGCCTTCGCGCAGCTTGTAGACCGCGATCGACTTCCGGGCCTTCGTGATCACCGGCTTCTGGCCGGAGATCAGGGTCAGCTCGGACGCGGCCGCCTGGATCTTCTTGCTGTCGGCGACGGCATCGCCGACGCCCATGTTGATGATGATCTTCTCGATCCGCGGCACCTGCAGGTCGTTCGCATAAGCGAAATCCTGCTTCAGCTTCGGCCGGATGACCTTGTCGTATTGGATTTTGAGACGAGCCATGGCCATCCTCACCGATCAATCACTTCGCCGGAGGCCTTGGCGACCCGGACCTTGCGGCCGTCGTCGAGCGTCTTGAAGCCGACACGGGTCGGCTTGCCGCTCTTCGGGTCGGCATGCGCCACGTTCGAGACGTGCAGCGCAGCCTCCTGCTCCACGATCCCGCCCTGCGTCTTCGCAGACTGGCGGGTGTGGCGCTTCACGATGTTCACGCCGCGGACGACGACGCGGTCGTCGGCCGGGCGGACCTCGATGACCTCGCCCTTCTTGCCCTTGTCACGGCCGGCGAGGACGACGACCTGGTCGCCTTTCTTGATCTTCGCAGCCATCACAGCACCTCGGGGGCGAGCGAGATGATCTTCATGAACTTCTTGGCCCGCAGCTCGCGCGTCACCGGCCCGAAGATGCGGGTGCCGACCGGCTCGCCCTGCTTGTTGATCAGCACGGCCGCGTTGCGGTCGAACTTGATCGTCGAGCCATCCGGGCGGCGCAGCTCCTTGGCGGTCCGAACGATGACGGCGCGATGCACGTCACCCTTCTTCACGCGGCCCCGCGGAATCGCCTCCTTGATCGACACGACGATGACGTCGCCGACGGTGGCGGTCCGGCGGTGGGAACCGCCCAGCACCTTGATGCACATCACCCGACGAGCGCCTGAATTGTCGGCGACGTCCAGATTCGTCTGCATCTGAATCATGGTTTACGCTCCCGAAACAGCGGGGTCGGCGGAGGCGCCGATGGCGCTCGCCTCGGCCTCGGACAGGACGAGCCAGGACTTCCGCTTGCTGATCGGGCGGGTCTCGATGATCGAGACGCGATCGCCGACCTTGCAAGCGTTGGCCTCGTCATGGGCGAGGTACCGCTTGGTCCGCTTGATGAACTTCTTGTAGACCGGGTGCATCAGGTTGCGTTCGACGAGGACCGTGACGGTCTTCTCAGTCTTGTCGGACACAACCGTCCCGATGAGCACGCGCCGCGGCATGGCTCACAATCCTCTTACTTGGCCGGCGCGGCATCCTTGCCGCGCTGGCCCATGACGGTCTTGATGCGCGCGATGTCGCGGCGCACGACGCGGACCCGCGCCGTGTTCTCGAGCTGGCCCGACGCGGCCTGGAAGCGCAGGTTGAACTGCTCCTTCTTCAGCGCGAGCAGATCGTCCTTCAGCTGGTCCGGCGTCTTGGCGCGGACGTCTTCGATATCCATGGTCAGACCTCCTCTCCAAGGCGGGCAATGAACTTGCAGGCGATCGGCAGCTTGGCGGCGGCCAGGGCGAAGGCTTCCTTCGCCAGGTCGCCGGGCACGCCGTCGAGCTCGAACATGACGCGGCCGGGCTTGACCCTGGCGGCCCAGAACTCCGGCGCGCCCTTGCCCGAACCCATGCGGACTTCGGCAGGCTTCGACGAGACGGGCACGTCCGGGAAAATCCGGATCCAGACGCGGCCCTGACGCTTGATGTGGCGGGTGATCGCGCGGCGGGCCGCCTCGATCTGCCGCGCCGTCAGCCGGGCCGGCTCCTGCGCCTTCAGGCCGTAGGCGCCGAAGTTCAGCGTGGTGCCGCCCTTCGCAACGCCGTGGATACGGCCCTTATGCTGCTTGCGGTACTTGGTGCGCTTGGGACTCAGCATGATCCTCAGCCCTCCCGACCGCGATCGCGGCCACGACGGTCGTCACGACGATCGCCACGCTCCGGCCGGGCCGAGGACGGGCCGGCAGCCGCTTCGGCCGCCCGCTTGTCCTGGGCCATCGGGTCATGAGCGAGGATCTCGCCCTTGAACACCCAGACCTTGACGCCGCAGGTGCCGTAGGTGGTCTTCGCCGTCGCCGTGCCGTAGTCGACATCGGCGCGCAGCGTGTGCAGGGGCACGCGGCCCTCGCGGTACCACTCGGTGCGGGCGATCTCGGCGCCGCCGAGGCGGCCGCCGCAGTTGATCCGGATGCCCTGGGCGCCCAGGCGCATCGCATTCTGCACCGCGCGCTTCATGGCACGGCGGAAGGCGACACGGCGCTCCAACTGGCTGGCGATGTTCTCGGCGACCAGCTTGGCGTCGATCTCCGGCTTGCGGATTTCGACGATGTTCAGGCTGACCTCGCTGCCGGCCATCTTCGCCAGCTCCTGGCGGAGCTTCTCGATGTCGGCGCCCTTCTTGCCGATCACCACGCCCGGACGGGCGGTGTAGACCGTGACGCGCGCCTTCTTCGCCGGCCGCTCGATGACGATGCGGCTGATGCCCGCCTGGGCCAGACGCTTCTCGAGGAACTCGCGGATCTTGAGATCGGCGTGCAGCAGGCCGGCATAGTCCTTGGTCGCGAACCAGCGCGAATCCCAGGTCCGGTTGATGCCGACCCGCAGGCCGATCGGATTGACTTTCTGACCCATTACGCCGTCTCCCGCCGCTCGCGGACGATGACCGTGAGGTTCGACCAGAGCTTCTCGATGCGGGACGCACGGCCGCGGGCGCGGGCATGGAACCGCTTCATGACGATCTGCCGCCCGACATAGGCCTCGGCCACATAGAGCCGATCGACGTCCAGCTGGTGATTGTTCTCGGCATTGGCGATCGCCGACTGCAGCACCTTCTTCACGTCGTCGGCGATGCGCCGGCGCGAGAAGGTGAGCTCGGCAAGCGCCTTGGCCGCATCCTTGCCTCGGATCGACTGAGCGACGAGGTTCAGCTTGCGGGGGCTGGTGCGCAGCGTCTTCGCAAACGCGCGCGCCTCATTGTCCGCAAGGCGAGGGGGGTTCTTCTCCTGTCCCATCGCTTACTTCCTCTTCGACTTCTTGTCCGACGCGTGGCCGTAGTACGTCCGCGTCGGCGAGAACTCGCCGAACTTGTGACCGACCATGTTCTCGTTGACCACGACCGGCAGGAACTTCTGCCCGTTGTAGACACCGAAGGTCAGGCCGACGAACTGCGGCAGGATGGTCGAGCGACGCGACCAGATCTTGATGATCTCGTTCCGGCCCGACGAGCGCGACTTGTCTGCCTTCTTGAGCAGATAGCCGTCGACGAACGGGCCCTTCCAAACGGAGCGTGCCACCGTCGCTCTCCCTTACTTCTTGCGACGGCGGATAATGAGCTTATCCGTCGCCTTGTTGCTGCGGGTCTTGCGGCCCTTGGTCGGCTTGCCCCACGGGGTGACCGGATGACGGCCGCCCGAGGTGCGACCCTCACCACCACCATGCGGGTGGTCGACCGGGTTCATGGCGACGCCGCGGGTGACCGGCTTCTTGCCGAGCCAGCGGTTACGGCCGGCCTTGCCGATCGAGATGTTCGACTGGTCCGGGTTCGAGACCGCGCCGACCGTGGCGAAGCACTCGCCGCGCACGATGCGCAGCTCACCCGACGCCAGCTTCAGCTGGGCGTAGCCCATGTCGCGGCCGACGAGCTGGGCGTAGGTGCCGGCGGAGCGCGCCAGCTGGCCGCCCTTGCCGGCCTTCAGCTCGACATTGTGGACGATCGTGCCGACCGGCATGCTGCGCAGCGGCATGGCGTTGCCCGGCTTGATGTCGACCTTCTCGCCGGCGACGACCTTGTCGCCCGCAGCCAGGCGCTGCGGCGCCAGGATGTAGGCCTGCTCGCCGTCCTCATAAGTGACGAGGGCGATGAACGCGGTCCGGTTCGGATCGTATTCCAGGCGCTCGATCGTGCCGACGACACCAAGCTTGCGGCGCTTGAAGTCGATGATGCGATAGGTGCGCTTGTGCCCGCCGCCCTGATGGAAGGCGGTGATCCGGCCGGTGTTGTTGCGGCCACCCTTCTTGGTCAGGCCCTCGGTCAAGGTCTTGACCGGCTTGCCCTTCCACAGGCCCGAGCGGTCCACCTGGACCAGCTGGCGGAGGCCCGGGGTGATGGGATTGAATGTCTTCAAGGCCATCGGATCAAACCCCCGTGGTCACGTCGATCTGCTGCCCTTCGGCGAGCGTCACGACGGCCTTCTTCACATCCGAACGCTTGCCCGGGATACCCCGAAAGCGCTTGGTCTTGCCCTTGACGATCAGGGTGTTCACCGCGGTCACCTTGACGCCGAACACGCCTTCGACCGCACCGCGGATCTCGGGCTTGGTGGCGTCGAGCGGCACCTTGAACACGACCTGATTGTGGCCGGCGGCGAGCGTCGCCTTCTCGGTGATCACCGGCGCGCGGATGATGTCGTACATCCGCGGGGTGACGCTGGCCTCAGCCTTCTTCTTGCGAGAGCGGATCATTTCAGGCGGGCCTCGAGCTGCTCGACCGCCTGGCGCGACAACACGAGGGTGTCACGACGCAGGATGTCGTAGACGTTGGCGCCCTGGCTGGGCAGAACGTCGATGGACGGCAGATTCCGCGCGGCGAGGGCGAAGTTCGTGTCGACCTGCTCGCCGGCCAGGATCAGCGCGGAGTCGAGACCCAGCGCGGTCAGCTTGGCGGCGAGGCCCTTGGTCTTGTGGCTGTCGGCCACGACCGCATCGACCACGACCAGCTTGCCATCGGCCGCCTTGGAGGACAGCGCGTGGCGCAGGGCCAGCTTGCGGACCTTCTTCGGCAGATCGTGCGCATGGCTGCGAACGACCGGCCCGAAGATCCGGGCGCCGCCGCGGAACTGCGGCGACCGCGTCGAACCCTGGCGGGCGTGACCCGTGCCCTTCTGCTTGTAGGGCTTCTTGGTCGTGCCGCTGATCTCGCTGATGCCCTTGGTCTTGTGGTTGCCGGAGCGGCGCTTGGCCAGCTGCCAGTTCACCATGCGGAAGAGCAGATCGGTGCGGACCTCGAGACCGAAAACGGTATCGTCGAGATCGATCTCACCGGCGCTGGTGTTGTCGAACGTCTTGACGGCGATCTTCATCGCTTAGCCCTCCTGGCCGGCGGTGTCGGCCGCGGGAGCGTCGACGGCAGCCGTCTCGGCGGCAGCCTTGCGGACCGCACCCGGGAACGGGACGTCCTTCGGCGCCGGCCGCTTGACCGCGTCGCGGATCAGCACCCAGCCGCCTTCGGCGCCCGGGACCGCACCCTTGACCATGATCAGGCCGCGCTCGACATCGGTGGTGACGACGGTGAGGTTCTGCACCGTCACCCGCTCGGCACCGAGATGGCCGGCCATCTTCTTGTTCTTGAAGACCTTGCCGGGGTCCTGCCGCTGGCCGGTCGAACCATGCGACCGGTGCGAGACGGACACGCCGTGCGAGGCGCGCAGACCACCGAAGTTCCAGCGCTTCATGACGCCGGCGAAGCCCTTGCCGATCGAAGTGCCGGTGACGTCAACGACCTGGCCGGCCACGAAATGGTCGGCGGTCAGCTCGTCACCGACGGTCAGCAGCGCATCGGTGCTGACGCGGAACTCGACCAGCTTCTTCTTCGGCTCGACTTCGGCCTTGGCGTAGTGGCCGCGAACGCCCTTGGAGACGTTCTTGACCTTGGCCTTGCCGGCGCCGAGCTGCACCGCGGTGTAGCCGTCGGTTTCCTCGGTCTTCACCGCGACGACCTGGACGCCGTCGAGCTTGAGGACCGTGACCGGGACGTGCTGGCCGTCGGCGTCGAAAATTCGTGTCATGCCCAGCTTCTGGGCGATCAATCCGGAGCGCATTGTCACCGCCTCAGAGCTTGATCTCGACATCGACACCGGCCGCAAGGTCGAGCTTCATCAAAGCATCGACGGTCTGCGGCGTCGGGTCGACGATGTCGAGCAGACGCTTGTGGGTGCGGATCTCAAACTGCTCGCGCGACTTCTTGTCGACATGCGGCGAGCGGTTGACGGTGTAGCGCTCGATGTTCGTCGGCAGCGGGATCGGCCCGCGCACCCGAGCCCCGGTCCGCTTCGCGGTGTTGACGATCTCGCTGGTCGACTGGTCGAGCACGCGATGATCGAACGCCTTGAGGCGGATACGGATGTTCTGACTGTCCATCGTTCTGTATCCGAGTGTTCTTGCCGAGAGGTGGAAAACCGGCTCATCCGGCCCCCACGTCGCGAACAGTCCAAAAAAAAACTCACCCAAGCCGCGAGGGGGCTCGGGTGAGGCGCGTTTCATAACCGAGCCCGCCCCGAATGTCACGCCCGGAATGCCGGTTGTGACGCTTTCGTGATCGGGCCCGCCATGCGCGAAGCTCAGGGCTCGTCGCCCGTCGCCTCTCTCATCCCGGGCCGCCCTTTCCGCGCCGCCTTGCGGCGGGTAACGGAGGTACGGTCCTTGGTCCTTCACGAGCCGGGAGCCGAGGCCCCCGACCCATGATCCTTCAAGCCATCATCACTTGATGATGGAGGCGACGACGCCGGCGCCGACGGTGCGGCCGCCTTCGCGGATGGCGAAGCGCAGGCCTTCATCCATCGCGATCGGCGCGATCAGCGTCACCTTCATCGAGATGTTGTCGCCCGGCATCACCATCTCGGTGCCTTCCGGCAGCTCCACCACACCGGTCACATCCGTCGTCCGGAAGTAGAACTGCGGACGGTAGTTGGTGAAGAACGGCGTGTGACGGCCGCCCTCTTCCTTCGTCA
>NZ_JBFRCU010000090.1:0-29641 GCF_052113205.1 Inquilinus sp. YAF38
GGCTTAGCCAGATCGGGGCTATGCCGCGCGGCGCCAGGCGTGCCGCAGGGCTCAACTCGCCCTTAGCCTTCGGCGGCCGGCCGGCATCCCTCCGGCTTGAGCACCCGAACAGCCGAGGCGGGGTGGCGGGCCAGTGCCGCCGGTGGCCGGATCGGGCGTGGCGCAAAGCCGCCGCCGCAATTCGGGCAGCGGCCGCCCAGCACCGTCCCGGCACAGCTCGCACAGAAGGTGCATTCGAAGCTGCAGATCATTGCCTCCCGCGAGTCGGGCGGCAGATCCTTGTCGCAGCATTCGCAGTTCGGTCGCAGCTCCAGCATTCGCTTGTCCTCGAAGGATTCCGGCCGGGAGTTTCGCCCGGGCGGCGACTGCCGCATCTCCGGAATCATACAAATGGTTAATGCCTCGACAACTGCTGCAAAAGCAGGGCGCGCTGTGTCAATATCCCCTTGACCAACATGGAGATCTCGATGCGCGTCAGCCGAATTGACAACCCCGCAAAGCGAATGCTCGGTTGGCTCGTGCGGTATTCGGTCGCCGGGCGGCACACGCGCAAGTTTTTTTCAGATCTGGCCCATGGCGGGTCCTCGAAGAAGGCGAAGGCTGCCGCCGAGGCCTTCGCCCTGGAGCATCTGCCCGATCACCAGGAGATCCGGTCGCTGCGGACGCGGCTACTGCCGCGCCGGAACACGCCACATGGTGTCCCCGGGGTTGCACGCTATGTGCGTCCCGGCGGGACCTCCGCCTTCTGGACTGCCTATTGGACCCAGGACGGCGTGCGCCGCCAGAAGAAGTACTCAATCACCCAGCTGGGCGAGCACGAGGCGCGGGAACTGGCCTTCGCCACCCGCGCGGAGATGACCGCCGGCAATGAGGAGCGGCTGACGGAGCTGCTTGAAATCTATCTGCACGACCGCAAGACCGCAGCGGCCAAGCGGCAGCGCCGCCCGGCCGAAGAGCCGGCGGCCGCCCCGCCGGAGACGCCGAAGCGGCGGCCCCGGCCGGCGGAAGCCAGCCAGGAGCGTCGCAGCAGGGCCTAGACCTTGCTCAGATACCAGTCGTATTCGAGCTGGCTGATCTGGGAAAAGAACTTGTCCCGCTCGGCCCATTTCAGGGCCAGGTAGACGTCGAGGAACCGGCGGCCGAAATACTCGTTGAAGAAGGCCGAGCCGTCGAGTTGCTCCAGCGCCACGATCCAGGACGAAGTCAGCGTCGGCTCGATCTTGGCATAGGCGTTGCCCTGGATCGGCGGGCCCGGATCGATCTGCCGCCTGATGCCGTGGTGTGCCCCGGCCAGCACTGCCGCGACCACCAAATAGGGGTTGCTGTCGGCGCCGGCGACGCGGTGCTCGACCCGGCGGTCCTTCGGTTTGCCCGGCGGGATGCGCAGCGACACGCTGCGGTTATTGGCCGCCCAGGTCGGGGCGTGCGGGACGTAGGAGTTCGGCTGGAACCGGCGGAAGGCGTTCTGGTTCTGGGCGAACACCGCCATGCCATCGGCCATGGTGACGCCGAGGCCGCCGATGGCGTGCCGCAGCATCGGGGTGCCGTGCGGATCCTCGGCGGCGAACAGGTTCACGCCATCGGCATCCAGCAGGCTCATATGGATGTGGAAGCCGCTGCCGGCCTGGTCCGGGTAGGGCTTGGCCATGAAGGTCGCCTCGACCCCGTGCTTGGCCGCGACCGACTTGACCACGCGCTTGAACAGCACCGCGTCGTCGCAGGCCTCCAGCGGGTCGTCGACATGGCGCAGATTGATCTCGTATTGCCCCGGCGCGTATTCCGAGACTAGGCTGTCGACCGGAATGCCCTGCGCCACGCAGGTGTCGTAGATCTCGTGCAGCAGGTCGTTGAAGTCGTACAGCTCGTCGATGCCGTAGACCTGGGTGGTGTCCTGGCGCTTGCCGCTGATCGGCGACACCGGCGGCCGCGGCCGGCCGTCCTCACCGCGCTTGCGGTCGACCAGGTAGAATTCCAGCTCCACCGCCACCACCGGGTGCAGCCCGTCGTCGCGCAGGCGCTGCACGATGTTGGCCAGCACGGTGCGCGGATCGGCGAAGAAGGGGGAGCCGTCGAGGTCCTGCATCGCCAGCAGCACCTGACCCGTCGGGCGCGACAGCCACGGCACCGGGTCGAGCGTGTGCGGGACGGGGAAACAGTCGCGGTCCGCATCGCCGTCGGCAAAGCCGAGGCCGGTCTCTTCGACCGTTTCGCCGGTGATGTCGGTGGCGAAGAGGGAGCCGGGGAAGGTCAGGCCGTCGCGGAAGATCTTGTCGAGCGCGCTGACGGGGACCTTCTTGCCGCGCAGGACGCCGCACATGTCGCAGACCAGGGCGTCGATGTGGGTGATGTCAGGAAATTGTGCGCGGAAATTGCTTACGATGTCGTTCGATGTGCGTTCATGCATTTGGTCACGCAATTGTTGCCGAGAGGCCTTCATCCTCGCAGCCGGCCTGGAAGTGTCAAGCCGGGCCGAGTCGCAGCGGCCATGCGGCGCCCGTTTCCGCTTCCCACCCCCCCGGGGGGCTCGGCTATGGTGACCCGGCTGAAACGAGAAGCGGGGTCCGCCTAAAGGGGCTGACCAGATTTTATGCAAAAGATGGTGGACTTCATTCACGAGCACGGCGTGACCGAAGTCGAGTGCCTGGTCCCGGACATCAACGGGATCGCCCGGGGCAAGATCTTGCCCGATGACAAATTCATCAAGGGCCTGAAGACCCGCGGGATGCGGATCCCGGAATCGATCTTCATGCAGACGGTGACCGGGGACTACCCCGACGACGACGTCACCAATGCGGCCGATATCGACATCTACATGGTGCCCGACCCGCAGACGATCCGGATGGTGCCGTGGTACGAGGAGCCGACGGCGCAGGTGATCTGCGACGCGGAATATGTCGACGGCAGCCCCTGCGAACTGTCCTGCCGCCACGTGCTGCGGCGGGTGCTGAAGCTGTACGAGGCGAAGGGCTGGAAGCCGCTGGTGGCGCCCGAGCTCGAATTCTACCTGGTGAAGAAGAACATCGACCCGGACTATCCGCTGGAGCCGCCGATCGGCCGGTCCGGCCGGCCGGAGACCGGGCGCCAGTCCTACGGCATCGACGCGGTCAACGAATTCGACCCGATCTTCGAGGAGATCTACGACCATTGCGAGGCGATGGGCCTCGACGTCGACACTCTGGCGCATGAGGCCGGGGCGGCGCAGATCGAGATCAACTTCAACCATGGCGACCCGCTCGAGCTCGCCGACCAGGTTCTGATCTTCAAGCGCACGGTGCGCGAGACGGCGATGCGCCACGACGTCTACGCCACCTTCATGGCCAAGCCGCTGCAGAACGAGCCCGGCAGCGCCATGCATCTGCACCAGAGCGTGAACGACGCCAAGACCGGCCGGAACCTGTTCGCCACCGAGACCGGCGGGAACAGCGACCTGTTCCTGTCCTACATCGCCGGCCTGCAGAAATTCGTGCCGGCGGCGATGCCGCTGTTCGCGCCGAACGTGAACTCGTATCGCCGCCTCGATCCCGAGAGCGATGCGCCGATCAACGTCCATTGGGGCATGGACAACCGCACCGTCGGCTTCCGCGTTCCGATCGACGAGCCGCAGGCCAAGCGGGTCGAGAACCGGGTCGCCGGCGCCGACTGCAACCCGTATCTGATGTTCGCGGCCTCGCTGGCCTGCGGCTATCTCGGCATCGTCAACGAGATGCAGCCCTCGAACCCGGTCGAGGGCTCGGCCAAGCGCCTGGCTTTCACCCTGCCGCGCCACCTCTATGACAGCCTCAACAAATTCTCCGCCTCGCGCCCGCTGCGCGAGGTGCTGGGCGAGAAGCTGGTCGATGCGGTGTGGTGGGTGAAGAACAAGGAGTACGACGCCTATCACCGCGTCATCAGCTCCTGGGAGCGCGAGAACCTGCTGCTGAACGTCTGAGCCGGCCGGCAAGATCGGGAGGGGACCTTGGTGGGCAAGTTCGAGCCGCTGGATTCGGGGCAGGTGCCGCGCTTCGCCGGCATCCCGACCTTCATGCGCCTGCCGGTGGCGACGCCCGCCGAGGTCGACATCGCCCTGGTCGGCGTGCCGTTCGACGGCGGCGTCACCAACCGTGCCGGGGCGCGGCACGGCCCGCGCGAGCTGCGCAACCAGTCCAGCCTGATGCGCCGGGTACACCACGTAACCGGCGAGTCGCCCTACGACCTGGTGCGGGTCGGGGATTGCGGCGACGCCCCGGTCGACCCGATCAACCTGGCGAAGTCGTTGGAGTCGATCGCCGGCTTCTATGCGGATCTGCACGAGGCCGGCGCGGTGCCGGTCTCGGCCGGCGGCGACCATCTGGTGTCGCTGCCGATCCTGCGCGGCATCGCTGCCGGCGGCGCGGTCGGGCTGATTCAGTTCGACGCCCATTCCGACACGTATGACAGCTTCTTCGGCAACCCCTACAACCACGGCACGCCGTTCCGCCGGGCGATCGAGGAGGGGCTGGTCGACCCGAAGCGGATGGTCCAGATCGGGCTGCGCGGCTCGATCTCCGACGCCGGCAACTACGATTTCGCCAAGGCCTGCGGCATCCGCATGATCTTCATCGAGGAGTTCGACCGCCGTGGCCCCGACGATGTGATGGACGAGGCACTGGAGATCCTCGGCCCCGGCCCTGTCTACGCGACCTTCGACATCGACGCCCTCGACCCCTCGATGGCGCCCGGCACCGGCACGCCGGAGATCGGCGGCATCACCACCCGCGAGGCCCAGCGCATGGTGCGCCGCCTGGCCGGGCTGGACCTGATCGGGGCCGACCTGGTCGAGGTCGCGCCGCCCTTCGACCCCTCGGGCCTGACCGCGATCACCGGGGCGACCCTGATGTTCGAGCTGCTCTGCGCCGTCGCACCGGGCGTGGCCGCGCGCCGCGGGGCGCTCGCCTGACGGGACTGACGTCAAACGACGGTCGGGAAGTTTGCGCCCGGCCCGAGTCTCACCTCTGTCCACAGCTGTCCGCCGTCCGCGGCGGATGTCCGCCATGCGGCCGGCGCAGCCATGCCGGATCGCCTCGCGCCTTGAACCGGGGCCGCGGCCGCCAAAGTTCAGAGGATGACATTGCCGCTCTCGGTCCTCGACCTCGCGCCGATCGCCTCCGGCTCTCCGCCCGGCCAGGCCGTCCGCAACTCGCTCGATCTCGCCCGGCTGACCGATCGGCTGGGCTTCACCCGCTACTGGGTGGCCGAGCACCACTCGATTCCCGGCGTGGCCTCGACCGCACCGGAGATCCTGATCGGCCATGTCGCCCAGGTGACGCAGCGGATCCGCGTCGGGTCCGGCGGGGTGATGCTGCCGAACCACGCGCCGTTGCGCGTGGTCGAGGCCTTCAAGATGCTGGAATCGCTACATCCGGGCCGGATCGATCTCGGCCTCGGCCGCGCCCCCGGCTCGGACGGGCTGACGGCGCTGGCTCTGCGCCGGTCGCAGGAGGCCGTCATCGCCAACGACTTCCCGGAGCAATATGCCGAGCTGCGCGCCTTCGCTGACGGCACCTTCCCGGCCGACCATGCCTTCCGCAACGTCCACGCGGTGCCGGAGGACGTACCGCTGCCGCCGGTCTGGATGCTCGGCTCCAGCGAGTTCGGCGCCCGCTTCGCCGCCCGGATCGGCTGCGGCTTCGCCTTCGCCCATCATTTCAGCCCGCAATACACGATGCCGGCGATGCATCTGTATCGCACCAACTTCCAGCCCTCGCCGGAGATGCGTGAGCCGCATTCGATCCTGACCGTCTCGGTCTACTGCGCCGAGGACGCGGCGGAGGCCGAGCGGCTGGCGGCGCCGCACCAGCTGTCCTGGGTGCGGCTGCGCAGCAACCGGGCGGGCGTGCTGCCGAGCCCGGAGGAGGCGCTGGCCTATCCCTACACGCCGGAGGAGAAGCGCGTCGCCGAGAACTCCCGCCGCAACCAGATCGTCGGCACGCCGGAGACGGTGAAGGCCGAGATCGAGCGCCTGGCCGGCGAGACCGTGGCCAGCGAGGTGATGATCACCAGCATGATCCACGACCACGCCGCCCGGCTGCGCAGCTACGAGCTGGTGGCGGAGGTGTTCGGCCTGCAGGGCACCGCGACGGCGTGACGCCGCCGCGGCCTCTTCCCCTCGCTCCCGACATGCGCTAAAAGCGCCGCCCTTTCCCAGCCCCGTCCGACCGGATCCGGGGCTTTTGGCGTTGCGCGGCGGAGGCGGAGATGGCGGTCTGCGGCCTGGATTTCGGCACCTCGAACTCG
The DNA here is from genome assembly GCF_052113205.1 of Inquilinus sp. YAF38. NCBI lineage: Bacteria > Pseudomonadati > Pseudomonadota > Alphaproteobacteria > Rhodospirillales > Rhodospirillaceae > Inquilinus > Inquilinus sp. YAF38. Next base: position 6,253 of record NZ_JBFRCU010000090.1, read on the forward strand.
ACCCTCGGCATCGTCGATTCGCGGGGCGCGCGGCTGCTGCCGCTCGAGGATTCGGCGACCGCGCTGCCCAGCGCCATCTGGTTCGACCTGGTCGGCGGGGCGCCGCGCTTCGGCCGTTCGGCCATCGACTCCTATGTCGAGAGCCTGGACGGCCGGTTGATGCGCTCGATCAAGTCGGTGCTCGGCACGCCGCTGATCGAGGAGGACACCTGGGTCGGGCGCGAGCGCATCGGCTTCAAGCAGGTGATCGCGATCTTCCTGGCTGAGATGAAGGCGCGGGCCGAGGCGGCCTGCGGCCACGCGCTGGAGCGGGTGGTGCATGGCCGGCCGGTGCATTTCGTCGATGACGACCCGGCCGGCGACCGTGTCGCCCAGGACACGCTGCAGGGGATCGCGCGCGAGGCCGGCTTCGACGAGGTATCCTTCGAATACGAGCCGATCGCCGCGGCCCGCACCTATGAGGCCGGGCTGGACCGGGAGGAGGTGGCGCTGATCGTCGACATCGGCGGCGGCACCTCCGACATCTCGATCGTCCGGCTGGGGCCACAGCGCAGGGCGCTGCCGGACCGCGTGGGCGACATCCTGGCCAATGACGGCATCCGGCTGGGCGGCACCGATGTCGACCGGCTGTTCAGCCTGGCCACGGTGATGCCGGCGCTGGGCCTCGGTACGAAGATGAAGCGCCAAGGCGCGGTGGCGCCCAGCCGCTACTTCCACATGCTGGCGACCTGGAGCCGGATCAACGCGCTCTATGCCCCCAAGGTGGTGGCGGAGGTGCGCGACGTGCGCCGCGAATCGCGTGCGCCCGAGAAGTTCGACCGGCTGTTGCGGGTGCTGGAGGGCAATCTCGGCCACAGCCTGGCGCTGCGGGTCGAGGCGGCGAAGATCGCGCTCGGCGACAAGGATCCGACCGTGATCGACCTGCGCCTGGTCGAGCCCAAGCTCGGGCTGCGCGCCGGCCGGGCGGTGCTGGATTCGGCGATCGGCGATGCCGTCGCCAGGCTGTCGGCGCTGATCCGGCGCTGCATCCAGGCGGCGGGCCTTACCCCGGACCGGCTGGACGCCGTGTTCCTGACCGGCGGCTCGGCCCTGCTGCCCGCCTTCCGCGCCGCGGCGCTGGCCGAGGCGCCGGCCGCCCGGGTGGTGGAGGGGGACAGCTTCGGCGCGGTCGGCGTCGGCCTGGCCATCGAGGCGCAGCGCCGCTACGGGCCCTGATCGGGAATCCGGACCATTACCCGTCATGGCGAGGCGCGCAGCGCCGTGGCCATCCAGAGAGCGGTGCTGCTGGATGGCCATGCCCCCTCGGGGCTCGCCATGACGGATCTTAATTTTCGGCTGCCGCTGGTCAGCTGCAGAAGTTCGGCTGGTACTGGTAGACCCACTGGGTCTTGGTGGTTGGGTTGGTCGACACCCAGCCGGTCATGCCGTGGATGGCGTCGAACATCAGCTTCGAGCGCTGGTCGACCTTGTCCGTGAAATCGCCATTCTTGTGTTCGACCTTGAACGACACCTCGGCGCCGGCGACGTTCAGGGATGGTTCGGCATACCAAAGCGTCAGGGTGAATTTCGCTTTGCTCTGGCCGAGGTCGCTCCTCGGCCCGTCATAGGTTCGCTCGGTGATCGACAGGGCGCCGACGATGGCCAGCGGCTCCTGGCTCGGCAGGTTCAGCGACTTGGTTGGTGGGAATAAGTCGACCACGTCGCTGAGGGTGGTCAGGGTCTTGGTGGCCGACAGCGGCTCGGTGGTGGAATGGGAGTACACCCAATTGTCCGACGTGATGTCCGCCTCGAGCTTGGTCTCGGCGCCGCTGACGCTGCCGCTGACATCGGCCTGGGCGGCCTTCGACTGGCTGTCCGAGCGGAACTTCAGGTTGATCTCACGCTCGGAGCCCGTGACCCGTTCGYGGAGACTGTAGCTCAGTTTGTTCAGCCGGCAGGTACCCGGCGAATCGTAGTAGCGGACGGTGCGCACCTTGTCGACGGCGAAGCTGCCGTCCACGGTGCGGTCGAAACCGGCGGCGGTCAGCCTGGTCCGCAGCTCCGCCAAGAAGCTGTCGACGTTGGCAACCGGCTGTGTCTGCAACTTTGCCGGATCGAGCAGGACCTTGTATTCCTTGCCCGTCAGCGGATCGTCCGCGGCCTGTGCGGTGCCTGCCAAGCCCAGCAGCAGTCCGGCCAGTCCGAGGTGAAGCCATGTCAGTGTTCGGCGTGAATTCCCCAGCATGAAAATTCTCCAGATCAATGTCGCAATCAAATGCAGGCCAAGCGGCCCGTATGCAGCCAATGTCTCATCAAACGCCTGATCGGCAACGCTTGGCAAGATTCGTGCCGATGCTTGTGCTGCTGCTGCTGACCGCCGCCTGCGGCGCGGCCGTGAGCACGCCCAAGCCGGCCGAGATCGCGCAGCCGGCCCCGCCGGCGGCGGCCACGCTCGCGCCCGCGCCCGCGCCGGGGGCTTCCTCCTTTACAACGCCGGAGGGCGGGGCCGTCGGGCGGCCCTGCAGGGCAGTCTCCTTCGAGGCGGTCGACTACACGATCTGCGAGATCGACCTGCGCCGCTACCGCCTCGGCCTGTTCTTGCAGGATCGCGACGGCCGGCCCTATGGCTCGCTCTACGCGTTCAAGCGGGCGATGGCGGCCGCCGGCGATTCGCCGGTCGTGGCGATGAATGCCGGCATGTACCACGAGGACCTTTCGCCGGTCGGCCTGTTCGTTTCCGGCGGGCGGGAGCTGCACCCGGCCAACGAGGCGGATGGCGACGGCAACTTCTTCATGAAACCGAACGGCGTTTTCTACGCCGATGGCGAGCGCGCCGGGATCCTGGAGACCGGAGCCTTTCTGCGCCAGGCCCCAGCCGCCGGCATCGCCACCCAGTCCGGCCCGCTGCTGGTGATCGACGGCGCCCTGCATCCGCTGTTCAGCGACGACGGCCCGTCGCGCAAGACCCGCAACGGCGTCGGCATCCGCGACGACCACACCGTGGTCTTCGCCATCTCGCGCGACGGGGTCAGCTTCGGCAGTTTTGCCCGGCTGTTCCGCGACGCGCTGGGCTGCCGCAACGCGCTCTATCTCGACGGCTCGGTCTCGGCGCTGTCGGCGCCGGACGGGCTGTCGGTCGGCTGGGGCATCCGGGTCGGCCCGATCCTGGCGGTGTTCGACCGCAGCGCGCCGGTGAGCTGACGGCCCGATTCGCTCGGCTAGTGACGCCGCACGCCGGCAGCGATATGCTTGCGGCACCATGACACGGCCACGGCCCCATCGCAGTCGTCAATCGCGCAAGCAGCAGCTGATGCTGCTGTGCGCGCGGATCGGCTATAACCCGCCGCGCGCCTGACGTTGCTACGGGACCGCTGCAAGAGGCGGCCCGGTTTCCGCATTTTTCGTCCGGATTCACGCGAGGTCGCGTCATGAACAGTTTTGCTGCCAGCCGTACCACCGCCGAGTGGAAGGCGCTGGACACCGCCCATCACCTGCACCCCTTCACCGACTACAAATCGCTCGCCAGCGAGGGCGGCAGCCGCATCATCACCCGCGCCGAGGGCGTCTGGCTGTGGGATTCCGAAGGCCGCCAGATGATCGACGGCATGGCCGGGCTGTGGTGCGTCAATGTCGGCTACGGCCGCAAGGAGCTGGCCGATGTCGCCCATGAGCAGATGCTCGAGCTGCCCTTCTACAACACCTTCTTCAAGACGACGACGCCGGCCGCGGCCGAGCTGTCGGCCAAGCTGGCCGAGATCACGCCGGCCGGCCTCAGCCGCGTCTTCTATGCCAACAGCGGGTCGGAGGCGAACGACACCATCGTCCGCATGGTCCGGCACTTCTGGGACCTGAAGGGCAAGCACCGCAAGAAGACCATCATCGGCCGGCAATACGGTTATCATGGCTCGACCATGGCCGCGGTGTCGCTGTGCGGCATGGGGGCGATGCACCGCCAGGCCGACCTGCCGTTCCCGGGCTTCCACCACGTCATGGCGCCCTACTGGTACGACAATGGCGGCGACCTGGAGCCCGAGGCCTTCGGCAAGCTGGCTGCCAAGGCGGTCGAGGACCGGATCAAGGAGCTGGGCGCCGACAGCGTCGCCGCGGTGATCGCCGAGCCGATCCAGGGCGCCGGCGGCGTCATCATCCCGCCCGCCAGCTACTTCCCCGAGCTGCAGCGCATCTGCCGCGAGCACGATGTGCTGCTGATCGCCGACGAGGTGATCACCGGCTTCGGCCGCACCGGCGAATGGTTCGGCTCCGACCTCTTCGGCATCAAGCCGGACCTGATGACTCTGGCCAAGGGCATCACCTCAGGCTACCTGCCGCTCTCCGCCGTCATGGTCGGCGACCGGGTGGCTGAGACGCTGATCGAAGAAGGCGGCGAGTTCTATCACGGCTTCACCTATTCGGGGCACCCGGTGGCCTGCGCCGTGGCGCTGGCCAACATCCGGATCCTGGAGCGGGAAAGGCTGGTCGACCGCACCCGGACCGATATCGGCCCGTATTTCCAGGACCGGCTGCGCGAGGCCTTCGCCGACCATCCGATCGTCGGCGAGGTGCGCGGCGTCGGCCTGATCGCGGCGATCGAGCTGGTCCAGGACAAGGCTACCCGGCAGCGCTTCCCGAACTACGGCTCGGTCGGCACCCAGTGCCGCAACCACTGCTTCGCGAACGACCTGGTGATGCGCGGTGTGCGCGACGCCATGGTGCTGTCGCCGCCGCTGGTGATCTCGCGCGACGAGGTCGATGAGCTGGTCCGGCGGGCCAAGCTCGCGATCGACGCCACGGCGCGGGATGTCGGCAAGATGTAAGGGGGCAGGGCGGCCATGATACGGCCGCCCTTCTTCGTTGTGGACGGGGTTGCAAATGTCACGGACGCAGGGCACAGGGAGGACGGTTCGAGCCCGTTTTGTGCACCGCGCCATCGCCGCGATTGACAGCCTTCATGGCGGCGAGTTGCATTGAATCAGAAGGGGAGCCGGCTCGACGGATCTCGAACAGATCACAGACAGGGAACGGGTACATGAAGCGTCTCGTGCAAAGCCTTCTCGCGACCGCGGCGCTGTGCGCCGTGGCAGTGCCGGCTCTGGCCCAGGAGAAGGTCGTCAACATCTACAACTGGTCGGACTATATCGGCGAGACCACGCTGGCCGACTTCACCAAGGCCACCGGCATCAAGGCCGTCTACGACACCTATGACGGCAACGAGGCGCTGGAAGCCAAGCTGCTGACCGGCAATTCCGGCTACGACGTCGTCGTCCCGACGGCGCAGCCCTTCCTGTCGCGCCAGATCAAGGCCAAGGTCTATCTCGAGCTCGACAAGTCCAAGATCCCGAATTGGAAGAACCTCGACCCGGCGCTGATGAAGCTGGTCGAGACCGCGGATCCCGGCAACAAGCACGCCATCATCTACCAGTGGGGCACGGTCGGCGTCGGCTACAATGTCGACCAGGTCAAGAAGCGCCTGGGCGACGCGACGCCGGACAGCATCGCCATGGTGCTGGACCCGGAGAACGCCAAGAAGCTGGCCGATTGCGGCATCACCATGCTGGACAGCCCGACCGACGTCATTCCTTCGGTCCTGAACTATCTCGGCCTCGATCCCAACAGCCAGAAGCCGGAGGATCTGAAGAAGGCCGAAGACGCCCTGATGAAGATCCGACCCTACCTGAAGTACCTGCACTCGTCGCAGTACATCAACGATCTGGCGGGCGGCAACGTCTGCGTCTCCCTCGGCTGGTCCGGCGACGTCAACATCGCCAAGACCCGGGCCGACGAGGCGAAGAACGGCGTCACCATCGACTACTTCATCCCCAAGGAAGGGGCGCAGATCTGGTTCGACATGGCGGCGATTCCGAAGGATGCACCGCACCCGGACGAGGCTTACGCCTACATCAACTTCCTGCTCGAGCCGAAGGTGATGGCCGGGATCGACGACTTCGTCGGCTACGGCAACGCGGTGCTCGGCGCGAAGGAGCTGATGAACCCCGACATCGCCAACGAYCCGCGCATCTTCCCGCCCGAGGATGTGATGAAGCGGCTGTTCGCGATCACCGAGGCGTCATCCAGCTACGAACGCCTGCGGACGCGGACCTGGACTCGGTTCCGCACCGGCCAGTAGACAGCGCGGCCGCCGCATCCCAGACCGGATGCGGCGGCCGTTCCACTTTTGGGGGACAGGGGCCGGAGACCGGGATSGGGCAAGCCAAGCCGAAGCAGCAGACGGCGCCGCAGCCATGGCGCAATCCGGACGAGAAGCCTTACGTCCGGATCGAGAAGGTGACCAAGAAGTTCGGCGATTTCACCGCCGTCGACGATGTCAGCCTGTCGATCTATCGCGGCGAGTTCTTCGCCCTGCTGGGCGGGTCCGGCTGCGGCAAGACCACGCTGCTGCGGATGATGGCGGGGTTCGAGCGGCCGACCGAGGGCAAGATCTTCATCGACGGCGTCGACATGACCGCGGTGCCGCCCTACGACCGGCCCGTCAACATGATGTTCCAGTCCTATGCGCTGTTCCCGCATATGACGGTGGAGCAGAACATCGCCTTCGGCCTGCGCCAGGACCGCGTGCCGTCGGCCGAGATCAAGACCCGCGTCGCCGAGGTGCTGGACCTGGTCCAGCTCGGCCGCTTCTCCAAGCGCAAGCCGCACCAGCTGTCGGGCGGCCAGCGCCAGCGGGTCGCCCTGGCGCGCAGCCTGGTCAAGAAGCCCAAGATCCTGCTGCTGGACGAGCCGCTCGGCGCGCTCGACAAGAAGCTGCGCGAGCAGACCCAGTTCGAGCTGGTGAACATCCAGGAGAAGGTCGGCATCACCTTCGTGGTCGTCACCCACGACCAGGAGGAGGCGATGACCATGTCCTCCCGGATCGCGGTGATGAACTCCGGCTACATCTCGCAACTGGGCACCCCGGCCGAGATCTACGAATACCCGCAATCGAAATTCGTGGCCGACTTCATCGGCTCGGTGAACCTGTTCGAGGGGCGGATCGCCGAGGACCATCCGGAGCATGTCATCATCGACAGCCCGGAGGCCGGCTGCCGGCTGTATATCAGCCATGGCCTGCCGGTGCCGGTCGGGACCCAGGTCTGGGTCGCGGTGCGGCCGGAGAAGATCGCCATCTCGAAGCAGCCGCCCGGCGAGGACGGCACCAACAGCACCAGGGGTGTGGTCAAGGAGATCGCCTATCTCGGCAACCTGTCGATCTATCTGATCGCGCTGCCGAACGGGAAGACGGTGCGGGTGACGGCGCCGAATGTCTCGCGCCTGACCGAGATGCCGATCACCTGGGAAGACGAGGTCTGGCTGTCCTGGCAGCCCTTCGCCGGCGTGGTGCTGACRCAATGACCGCGGTGACGGCGAGCGACGCGGCGGACGGCGCCGCCCCGCGGGTCGCGGCGGGTCCCTCGATCCTGCGGCGGCTGAGCGGCCGGCTGGGCCGCAGCTGTGTCATCGCGTTGCCCTATGTCTGGCTGTTCCTGTTCTTCCTCGTCCCCTTCGTCATCGTCCTGAAGATCGCTTTCGCCGACAAGGTGATCGGCCAGCCGCCTTACACGCCGCTCTGGGACTGGATCGACGAGGCCCATCTCGGCATCTCGCTCAGCATCGGCAACTTCCAGTTCCTGCTCGATGACCCGCTCTATGTCAGCGCCTATTTCAGCTCGGTGAAGATCGCCGCCATCTCGACGGTGCTGAGCCTGCTGATCGGCTATCCGATGGCCTATGCCATCGCCCGGTCGAGCCAGCAGTGGCGGGTGCCGCTGCTGATGCTGGTGATCCTGCCGTTCTGGACCTCGTTCCTGATCCGGGTCTATGCCTGGATCGGCATCCTCCAGCAGCAGGGATTGCTCAACAACCTGCTGATCTGGCTCGGCATCATCGACCAGCCGCTGGAGATCCTGCACACCGACACAGCCGTCTATATCGGCATCGTCTATTCCTACCTGCCCTTCATGATCCTGCCGCTCTATGCGACGCTGGAGAAGCTGGACGGCTCGCTGCTCGAGGCGGCGGAGGATCTCGGCTGCCGGCCGTGGAAGGCGTTCCTGCTGATCACCCTGCCGCTGTCGCTGCCCGGCATCATCGCCGGCTCGCTGCTGGTGTTCATCCCGGCGGTCGGCGAATACGTCATCCCCGAGCTGCTGGGCGGCATCGATACGCTGATGATCGGTAAGGTGCTGTCGAACGAGTTCTTCCAGAACACCGACTGGCCCGTCGCCTCCGCGGTCGCGATCGTGCTGCTGCTGGTGCTGGTGATCCCGATCATGGTGTTCCAGTACGTCCAGGCGAAGCAGCAGGAGGCGGAGCGATGAGGCGGCCCTGGTTCCTGTTCACCTGCCTGGTCTTCGGCTACGCCTTCCTCTACGTGCCGATCATCCTGCTGATGATCTACTCCTTCAACGAGAGCCGCCTTGTGACGATCTGGGGCGGCTTCTCGACCAAATGGTACGGCACGCTGCTGGAAAACCAGCAGATGCTGGATGCGGCGCGGCGGTCGTTGGAGATCGCCGCCATCGCCGCCACCGTCGCCTGCGTCTTCGGCACCGTGGCCGGGCTGGTGCTGGCCCGCTTCGGCCGGTTCCGTGGGCGTACGCTGTTCTCCGGCCTGGTCACGGCGCCCCTGGTGATGCCGGAGGTGATCACCGGCCTGTCGCTGCTGCTGCTGTTCGTGGCCATGGAAGGGCTGTTCGGCTTCCCGCAGGGCCGCGGCATGGTGACGATCACCATCGCCCACATCACCTTCTGCCTGGCCTATGTCGCGGTGATCGTGCAGTCGCGGCTGGTCAGCCTCGACGAATCAATCGAGGAGGCGGCGATGGATCTCGGCGCCCGGCCGCTGACCGTGTTCTTCTGGATCACCCTGCCGATCATCTCGCCGGCGGTGATCGCCGGCTGGCTCCTGTCCTTCACCCTGTCGCTGGACACGCTGGTGATCACCAGCTTCGTCTCCGGCCCCGGCTCGACCACCCTGCCGGTCTACATCTTCTCCAAGGTGAAGCTCGGGGTGACGCCGGAGATCAACGCGCTGGCCACTATCATCGTGGTGATCGTGACCACCGGCGTGGTAATCGCGGGCGGGCTGCTGGTGCGGCACGAGAAGAAGCGCCGGCGGGACGAGCAGCTCGCTTTCGCAGCGGGAACGTAGGGCGGAGCCGGCCGAAACGGCGTTTTCCGCCGATTTCAGCCTTCGGCGCGCAGGACTCTGAGTCATGCGTGGCGCGCAGGTGACCCTCGGCGTTTGCCCCTGGAGCAAAAATCGGGCCGTTCGACTATATCTACGGCGTTCAAGAACAATTCATGAGCTTCTCATGTCGTTTCTGTCGATCTTTGGAACCATTCGTCTGGCGCCGTTCGGTCGCCGTTTGACGAAGGGGGAAAAGTCGATCTCTCGGCGCCGCATTTGATTGCCACGCTGTCATCTTAGTCCTTAGGGACGATCGGTTTCTCGGGCCTGGCCGGTTGGTCGGGCCCGATCCATATCCGGGGTCCGAAAACCGGCTCTTTCATCCGGACGCGGCGGAGGCTAGCCTCTGGCGCTTGAGCCTGAACCACTGCGGAACCCCATTGTGACCGTCCCTGCATCCCTCGGCTACGTCATGCCCGCGGAATGGGAGCCCCACAGCCGCTGCTGGATGGCCTGGCCCTGCCGCGACGAGGTCTGGGGCGAGCAGATGGACGCCGCCCGCACGGCCTATGCCGACGTCGCCCGGGCCATCGCCGATTTCGAGCCGGTGACCCTGGTCTGCAACCCGTCGGATGTGGCCGAGGCGTCGCTGACCCTCGGCAACGGCACCGCGATCGACGTGGTGTCGATGGAGATCGACGATAGCTGGTTGCGCGATTCGGGGCCGACCTTCCTGCTCGACCGCAACGGCCATCTCGCCGGCGCGCATTGGCGCTTCAACGCCTGGGGCCAGAAATACCAGCCCTATAGCCGCGACGCGGTGGTGGCGAAGCGGATCCTGAAGCATGTCGGCGCCCGGCGCTTCCGCGCCCCCTTCGTGCTGGAGGGCGGGGCGATTCATGTCGACGGCGAAGGCACGGTGCTGACCACCGAGCAGTGCCTGTTGAACCCGAACCGCAATCCGGACATCACCAAGGCCCAGGTCGAGCAGAACCTGCGCGACTGGCTGGGCGTCTCGACCGTGATCTGGCTGCCGGAGGGGATCGAGGACGACGAGACCGACGGCCATGTCGACGAGATCGCCTGTTTCGTCCGGCCGGGCGTGGTGCTGGCGTTGTCGACCGACGACAAGAGCGACGGCAATTTCGACACGCTGCAGACCAATCTCGACATCCTGCGCTCGGCCAAGGACGCCAAGGGCCGACCGCTGCAGGTGATCGAGGTGCCGCAGCCGGCGCGGCAGGAGCACAACGGCAAGCGGCTGAGCCTGTCCTACGTCAACTTCTACATCGCCAATGGCGGCATCGTGATGCCGGCCTTCGACGTGGCCGAGGACGAGCGCGCCTTCCGCATCATCCGCGACGCCTTCCCGAACCGCCGTGTCGTGCAGGTCCATGCCCGCGACATCTTCCTCGGCGGCGGCGGCATCCACTGCATCACCCAGCAGCAGCCGGCGCCGTAGCGCCGGCTGCTGCCGCGGGAATGGTCAGGCCATCGCCAGGCGCGGGTTGCGCACGGCATCCAGGCTCCAGGCCCCACCGCCCGCGGCGGCGAGGTACAGGAACACGAAGCTGTACAGCGCCGCCAACTCGCCCTGGTTCAGGATCGGGAAGAAGCCGCCGGGTGCGTGGGCCATGAAATAGGCCACCGCCATCTCGCCGGACAGGATGAAGGCGACCGGGCGGGTGAACAGCCCGATCAGCAGCAGCACGCTGCCGACGATCTCCATCACGCCGGCCAGGCCGATCAGCGAGAACAGCTGCAGCCCGTCGAAATAGGCGACATGCGGGAAGCCGAACAGCTTGGCCATGCCGTGCTGCAGGAAGAACAGGGCGGTGGCGATGCGCAGGATGCTGAGCACGCGCGGCGCCCAGGTACGGTCGAGCTGGTCATTCAGGTCAGCCATGATCGTCTCCGGATCAGATGGGAGGAGGGGTGCCGCTTGGGCCTTGAGCCCGTCGGTCCGGGCCCGGTCGGACGTCGATCCGGGCCCGGTGGTGGCGTTGCGATTGAGTTGCTTTTGCGGTCCGCGGTCAAGCCGCCGATCGCACAACAATTCGTCGCGCCGCGGACAACAATGGGCCGAGACTCAGTAGCCCACCGTGAAGCGCTGCCGGGTATGGGCCGGCTTCTCCAGCTCGTCGATCAGGGCGACGGCATAGTCTTCCTGGCTGATCCGGCTCTGCCCGTCCGCGCCGACCAGGAGCTGGTCGCCGCCCAGCCGGAATTTGCCGGTGCGTTCGCCCGGCGCGATCACTGCCGAGGGCGACAGGAAGGTCCAGTCGAGGCCGGTGTCGCCGCGCAGCAGGGTCAGGTAGTCGCGGCCTTTGGACGCCTCCTCCTTGTACAGCGCGGGGAATTCCGGCGTGTCGACCAGCTGTACGCCGGGCGCCACTTCCAGGCTGCCGGCGCCGCCGACCACCAGATAGCGCCTGACGCCCGAAGCCTTGACCGCCTGCAGCAGCAAGGCGGGGTCGGAGGCGGTGTAATGCACCGAACTGATCACCGCGTCATGCCCCGCCAGCAGCTTCGCCAGCCCGTCGGCGTCGAACACGTCGCCGCGCTTGGCGGTCAGCTTCGCGTGCTGCGGCAGCTTCTCCGGGTTGCGGACGATGCCGGTGACCTCGTGGCCGCGGCTCAGCGCCTCGGCCAGGATCTTGGAACCGACATTGCCGCTGGCGCCGATCAGGGCGAGCTTCGCCATGGAATTCTCCGAACTTGGTTACGAATAGGTACCGGCGGCAAGTTCGGCATTCCCGCCCGTTCGCACAAGAAGGGTGTTGAAAGTAACCGAGGGACCGCGGGATGACCGGCGGCGGTCAGAACCGCTTGTACCAGAGCCGCTTGGGCCCGGTGTCGAGATGCACGAAGTCGGAGCGCCAGTAGAGGCCGAGGCCGCCGCTGGCGACCGCCCGGGCGTGATTCGCCAGGAACACCATGCCGTAGCCCTGCACCGACAGGTCCACCGCCTTGCCCTGCAGGTGCAGGCTGTTGCGGGCGGCGCCTTCGGGGCGAAGCTTCTCGTTGGTCTCGGGGGTGCGGAAGCCGGAATGCAGGTTGATCGTCACCCGCCGCTTGGTGGCCACCTGATAGCGCCGGGACATCAGCCACAGCAGGTCGAAGACGCCAGGGTCCATGTCGGTCGCCACATCGACATGATGGTCGCGCAGCAGCCAGTTCAGCTGCTTCGATGCGTCGGCACCATAGGCGCCGTCGACGGCGTAGACGTCGTCGAAGCGCTCATCGGTGTGCGGGTTGTAGAGCCTGAGGCGCCGCTCGCCGGTCTGGTCGACGGCGGGGGCCGCGGCGGCGCAGAAAGGAAGGGCGGCGAGCCCCAGCAGGGCCCGCCGCCGCGTCAGCCGAACTGGGTCAGCCGGCATCCTTGATGCTGTCGATGATCTTGCCGACGACGCCGTAAACCTTCGCCTCCTCGGCCGACATCCAGTAGTTCCGGTCGGTGTCGCGCTCGACCTTCTCGATCGGCTGGCCCGTCTCCTTGGCGATGATCTCGTTCAGCCGGCGGCGCATCTTGATGATCTCGCGCGCCTCGATGTCGATATCGACCGCCCGGCCGCCGGCGCCGCCGGACGGCTGGTGCAGCAGGAACCGCGTGTTCGGCAGCGCGAAGCGGTTCTCCTTCTTCGCCGCCAGGTAGATATGGGCGCCGGCGCTGGCCACCCAGCCGGTGCCGATCACCTTCACCGGCGCGCCGACGAAGCGGACCATGTCGTGGATGGTGTCGCCGGCCTCGACATGGCCGCCCGGCGAGTTGATCACCAGCCGGATCGGCTTCTTGTCGTCGTCGGCGGCGAGCGCCAGCAGCTGCGCGCTGATCCCCTGCGCCAGCTTCATGGAGATTTCACCGAACAGCAGCACCGTCCGGTTCTTGAAGAGGATGTTGCCGATCTGCGGCCCAAGCTCCTCCTTCTTCTCCTTCTCGGGGCGCTCTTCCTCTTCTTCCTCTTCCTCGTCGTCGAGACGCGGCGGGAACGGGCGGTCGACCATGGGGGATCCTGTCACTTAAGAGATCTGTCAGTCCTGCAAGAGGTAGCGTGCCGGACCCCGCTTCGCAACCAGGGCCTTCCGGCAATGATCGCGAAGCGGGCGGGGCGGCTTACGATTTGAGGCGGGTCCAGACCCGGTCGCGCAGCTCGACCGCCGCGGCGGAGCAGTTCTTGTTCGGGTTCAGCCGGCCCAGATCCTCCTGCGGCGTGTTCACCGCCGGGTCGTCGCGCAGCTTCGCGTCCATGAACTCCGGCGAGCCCTTGATGCCGTTGTTGTAGCCGGTGAAGTTGCTGACCGCGGCGATGGTCTCGGGCTTCATCATCCAGTCGATGAAGATCTTGGCGTTCTCGACGTTCCGCGCGCCCTTGGGCACGGCGAAATTGTCGTTCCAGAAGTTGATGCCTTCCTTCGGATAGACATAGGTGACGGTCGGCTTGCCCTCCTTGGTCCGGTGCGAGGCGCCGTTCCACTGCATATGGGCCACCACCTCGCCCGCCACCATGCGCTCGATCGTGCCGTCGGAGTTGTACAGGGCGACGGCCGGCTTCTGCGCCTCCAGCAGCTTGAAGATTTTGCCGGCGTCCTCGCTGCTCTCGGTGCAGAAATCGACCTTCAGGTACATCGCCGCGGCCTTGTAGACCTCGACCGGGTCGTTCAGCATCGCCAGCTTGCCCTTGAACGGGCCGTCCGGGTTGAAGATCGACCACCAGCTGTCGTCGACCTTGCCGCCTTCGACCTTGGCGGTGTCGTAGCTGAAGCCGGTGGTGCCCCACATATAGGGGGCGGAGTATTTCCGCTCCGGATCGTACCAGGGCTTGTCGTGCGGCGCGCCGACATTCTTGAAATTGGCCATCTGGCCGGCGTCGATCTCCTGCAGCAGGCCCTGCTTGACCATGATGTCGACCATGTAGTCGGACGGCACCACGACGTCGTAGCCGGCGGCGCCGGCCTGCAGCTTGGCCAGCAGGGTCTCATTCGAATCATAGACGTCGAGCGTGACCTTGATGCCGGTCTCGGCCTCGAACTTCTTCAGGAGCTCCGGCGGGTAGTAGTTCGACCAGTTGTAAAAATAGAGCTCGCCGGCGGCCTGCGCGGCCGACGCCGCGGTCAGCGCCCCGACGGCCGCGACGGCGGCGAGAAGAAGCTGTCTTGCGGATCTCATCTCAACCTCTCTGTTGTCGTCGGATTATGATGCTGCGCCCCGCCGACATTCGGGACGACGGTCCGGCCGCGCTCAGGATTTGAGGCGGGTCCAGACCCGGTCGCGCAGCTCGACCGAGGCGGGGGAGCAGTTCTTGGCCGGCCGCAGCCGGCTGGCATCCTCCGGCGGCATGTTGATCGCCGGGTCGGCGCTCAGCGCCTTGTCCATGAAGGGTTCGGAGCCCTTGATCGCGTTCATGTAGGTGGTGAAATTGCTGGCGGCGGCGATGTTCTCCGGCTTCAGCATCCAGGCGATGAAGGTCTTGGCGTTCTCCGGGTTCTTGGCGTCCTTCGGCACCACCAGATTGTCGGCCCAGAGGCTCAGGCCCTCCTTCGGATAGACGAAGACCGCGCTCGGCCGCTGCAGCTTGGTGCGGTGCGCGGCACCGTTCCACTGCATGTGGGCGACGACCTCGCCGGCGGCCATGCGGTCGACCGACCCGTCGGAGTTGTAGAGCGCGACCGCCGGTTTCTGCGCCTCCAGCAGCTTGAAGATCTTGCCGGCATCCTCGCTGCTCTCGGTGCAGCGGTCGATGCCGAGATAATAGGCGGCCGCGTTGAACACCTCGACCGAGTCGTTCATCATCGCCAGCTTGCCCTTGAACGGGCCGTCCGGGTTGAAGATCGACCACCAGCTGTCGTCGACCGGGCCCTGCACCTTGGCGCTGTCATAGGTGAAGCCGGTGGTGCCCCACATGTAGGGCGCGGAGTATTTCCGCTCCGGGTCGTACCAGGGTTTGTCGTGCGGGGCGATAACGGCGCCGAAGCCGGGCATGGCGGCGGCGTCGATCTCCTGCAGCAGGCCCTGCTTGACCATGATGTCGACCATGTAGTCGGACGGCACCACCACATCGTAGCTGGCGCCGCCGGCCTGCATCTTGGCCAGCAGGGTCTCGTTCGAATCGTAGACGTCGAGCGTGACCTTGATCCCGGTCTCGGCCTCGAACTTCTTCAGCAGTTCGGGCGGGGTGTAGTTGGTCCAGTTGAACAGGAACAGGTCGCCGGCCGCCCAGGCGGCTTGGCCGGTCAGCAGGGCCGCGGCGAAGGCGGCGGCCAGGCAAGTGCGTCGGATTGGAATTTCGAGCCTCCCTTGTTAGCTCCGTGCCCGGCCAACCACCCAGGACAGGGCGACGAAGACGATCGAGATCAGCAGCATCAGCGCGGAGATGGCGTTGACCTCCGGCGTCACCCCGATGCGGATCATGCCGTAGATGTAGATCGGCAGGGTGGTCGCCCCGGCGCCGGAGACGAAGAAGGTGATGACGAAATCGTCGAGCGAGATGATGAAGGCCAGCATCAGCCCGGACAGGATGCCGGGCCACAGCAGCGGCAGCGTCACCCGGCGGAAGGCCCGCCAGGGCGTGGCGTAGAGGTCGGATGCGGCCTCGCCCAGGCTGGCATCCATCCCCTCCAGCCGGGCCCGGATCGGCAGATAGGCGAAGGGGATGCAGAACACCACATGAGCCAGGATGATGGTGAACAGGCCCAGCGGCAGGGCGACGGCGGTGAAGAACAGCAGCGTCGCGACCGCGGTCACCACCTCCGGCACCACCAGCGGCAGGGCGATCAGGGCGCTGACGGCGGCCTGGCCGCGAAAGCGCCGGCGGGCCATGCCGATCGCCGCCGGGATCGCCATCACGGTCGCGACCACCGACGACACCGACGCGACGATCAGCGAGTTCTTCGCCGCCCGCAGGATGTCCGGGTTGTTCAGCACCACGCCGAACCAGCGCAGGCTGAACCCGCCCCAGATCGTCGCCGAGCTGCCGGCGTTGAAGGCCAGCACCAGCAGCACCACGATCGGGATGTAGAGATAGGCGAAGAAGGCCCAGGCGGCGGCGCGGACGCCGGGGAATCGCCGCAGGTTGCTGCTCATTTCGCCACCTGCGGCGCGCCGCGGAAGCGCATCAGGTACAGCATCATCGCCAGCAGAACCACGGCCAGCAGGGCGAAGGACAAGGCGGCGCCGAACGGCCAGTTGCGGGCTGAGCCGAACTGGTTCTGGATCAGGTTGCCGATCATCATCGACTTCGACCCGCCCAGCAGGTCGGGCGTGACATAAGCTCCGAGGCAGGGGATGAACACCAGGATGGCGCCGGCGGCGATGCCCGGCATGGCCAGCGGGATGACGATCCGGCGCAGCGCCCGCCATTTGTCGGCGCCGAGGTCGTAGGCGGCCTCCACCAGCCGGAAATCCAGCTTCTCCAGGCTGGAATAGATCGGCAGCACCATGAAGGGCAGGAAGGAGTAGGTCAGGCCGATGGCGATCGCCGTCTCGGTGTACATCAGGTTCAGCGACCCGGTGGTCAGCCCCAGCCCCTGCAGCGCCGAATCGAGCAGCCCGCCGGAGCGCAGCATCAGGATCCAGGCGTAGTTGCGTACCAGCAGGTTGGTCCAGAACGGGATGGTGACCAGGAAGATCAGCAGGTTGCGCCGCGGCGGCGGCTGCATCGCGATGTGCAGCGCGGTCGGGAAGCCGATCAGCACGCACAGCACCGTGGTCAGCAGCGACAGCCAGACCGAGCGCAGCAGGATCTGGGCATAGGCCGGGTTCCAGATCAGGCTGTCGTCGAAGTCGCGCTCGTACAGGAAGCGGAGATAGGCGTCGGTGGAGAAGGTGTTCCACTGCACCCCGCCGAACGGGCCGCGCTCGGCGACCGAGACGACCGCCATGATCGCCAGCGGGACGATGAAGAAGACCAGGATGAAGCCGACTGGGACCCCGATCAGGCTTAGGGTCTTCAGCGAGTTGCCGCGTGCCATCGTGGCCCTCAATCGGCCAGGGCGTGGCCGGCGCCGGCCGGCACCGCGATGCCGACCCGGTCGCCGGGCTGGAAGCTCTGCGGCGCCCCGGTCCGGTTCTGCAGCCGGGCGGTGACCAACGCCCCGTCCTCGGCCAGGCGGATGTGATAGGTGGTGTCGGTGCCGACATAGACCACCGTCTCCACCGTCCCGGCCAGGCCGTCGGGGCCGGGCTCGGCGGACAGAAGGATGCGCTCCGGCCGCACCGCCAGGGTGGCGCCGTCGGCGCAGCCGAGGCGGGCGGCGAGGGGGCCGTCGAAGAAGTTGGTCTCGCCGATGAAATGGGCGACGAAGCGCCGTTCGGGCCGGTCGTAGATATCGCGCGGGCCGCCGATCTGCAGGATCTCGCCCTGGCTCATCACCGCGATCCGGTCCGACATCGTCAGCGCCTCCTCCTGGTCGTGAGTGACGAAGATGAAGGTGATGCCGGTCTCGGTCTGCAGCCGCTTCAGCTCGATCTGCATCTCCTTGCGCAGCTTGAGGTCGAGGGCCGACAGCGGCTCGTCCAGCAGCAGCACCTGCGGCTCGCTGGCCAGCGCCCGGGCCAGGGCGACGCGCTGCTGCTGGCCGCCGGACAGCTGCGCCGGCTTGCGGTGCTCCATCCCGCCCAGCTTGACCAGGGCGATCATCTCGGCGACGCGGGCATCGGCCCGGGCCCGGTCGACGCCCTTCATCTCCAGGCCGAAGCGGATGTTGTCGCGCACCGTCATGTGCGGGAACAGGGCGTAGCTCTGGAACACCGTGTTCACCGGCCGCTTGTGCGGCGGCAGCCCCTCGATCGGCTTGCCGTGCAGCAGGATGTGGCCGCTGGTCGGCTCCTCGAAGCCGGCGATCATGCGCAGCAGGGTGGTCTTGCCGCAACCGGAGGGCCCGAGAAGGGTGAAGAACTCGTTGTCCCGGATCTGGACCGAGACGCCGCTCAGGGCCCGGACCGCCCCGCTCTGTTCGCTGCCGAACACCTTGGTCACGTCGACAACGTCGATTGCCGTCCCTGTCAAGATGGCCTCGTTTCTTGTTGCGGCAGGGCGCGAGACCTCTGGGGCGGACCGTCGGGGACCCCTGGCGGCACCGCGCCTGGCCGGCCGGGCCCCTGTGGTTTCCCGCTTCCGGCCGCTGCGCTGCTGACAACGATATCAGCAGGTGCCGCGAGCAATCGCAAGCCTATCCCGCCTGCCATTTGCGCAAGAAAAAACCCCGCCGTCGCCGGCGGGGTTCTTTCGGTCGAAACTGGTCCGATCAGACCGAGTAGTACATCTGGAACTCGATCGGGTGCGGGGTGTGCTCGAAGGCGTACACCTCTTCCCACTTCAGCTCGAGATAGGCCTCGATCATGTCCTTGCTGAACACGTCGCCCTTCAGCAGGAAGGCGTGGTCGGCCTCGAGCGCCAGCAGCGCCTCGCGCAGCGAGCCGCAGACGGTCGGGACGTTCTTCAGCTCTTCCGGCGGCAGGTCGTACAGGTTCTTGTCCATCGCCTCGCCCGGATGGATCTTGTTCTGGATGCCGTCCAGGCCGGCCATCAGCATGGCCGAGAAGGCGAGGTAGGGGTTGGCGGTCGGATCCGGGAACCGCACCTCGACGCGCTTGCCCTTCGGCGAGGAGACGTAGGGGATGCGGCAGGAGGCCGAGCGGTTGCGGGCCGAATAGGCCAGCAGCACCGGCGCCTCGAAGCCCGGGATCAGGCGTTTGTAGCTGTTGGTCGACGGGTTGGTCAGGGCGTTCAGCGCCTTGGCGTGCTTGATGATGCCACCGATGTAGTACAGCGCGGTGTCCGACAGGTCGGCATAGCCCGAGCCGGCGAAGGTCGGCTTGCCTTCCTTCCAGATCGACTGGTGGACATGCATGCCCGAGCCGTTGTCGCCCTTGACCGGCTTCGGCATGAAGGTCGCGCTCTTGCCGTAAGCGTCGGCGACGTTGTGCACGACGTATTTGAACATCTGCAGCGCGTCGGCGCTCTTGATCAGGGTCTCGAACTTGATGCCCAGCTCATGCTGCGACGCGGCGACCTCGTGGTGGTGCTTCTCGACCGTCACGCCCATCTCGGCCAGGGTCGTCAGCATCTCGGCGCGCAGGTCGTGCGCGGCGTCCAGCGGCGGCACCGGGAAGTAGCCGCCCTTCGGCTGCACGCGGTGGCCGCGGTTGCCGTCCGGATAGACCTTGCCGGTGTTCTCCGACGCGTCCTCGCTGTCGAGGTAGTAGAACGCCGAGGTGTTGTTCTGCTGGTAGCGAACGTCGTCGAAGATGAAGAATTYGGCCTCGGGGCCGAAATAGGCGGTGTCGCCGATGCCGAGCGACGCCATGTAGCGCTCCGCCGACTTGGCGATCGAACGCGGGTCACGGCTGTAGGGCTGGCCGGTGGCCGGCTCCAGGATGTCGCAGGTGATGTTCAGCTGCGCCTGGGCGGCGAAGGGGTCCATGACCGCGGTGTCGACGTCCGGCATCAGGATCATGTCGGATTCGTTGATCGCCTTCCAGCCGGAGATCGACGAGCCGTCGAACATGACGCCGTCCGTCAGCATGTCCTCGTCCACCGTCGAGACGTGCTGGCTGACGTGATGCACCTTCCCGCGGAAATCGGTGAAGCGGAAGTCGACGTATTTGACGTCGTTCTCTTTGATCAGGTCGAGGACCTTGGTCACACCATCGGCCATGATGTCTTTTTTCCTGTGTTCGGACTGTGTTTGCGTTTCTTGAGAGGCGTTCTTGGGCGGCTCGCAGGGCCGACGCTCAGATGGCGTCGGCGCCCTTCTCTCCGGTGCGGATGCGGATGACTTCCTCCACCGGGGTGACGAAGATTTTACCGTCACCGATCCGGCCGGTCTGGGCAGCCTGCTGGATGGCCTCGATCGCACGTTCGACCAGGGCATCCTCCATGACCACCTCGACCTTCACCTTGGGCAGGAAGTCGACCACGTATTCCGCGCCGCGATACAGCTCGGTGTGGCCCTTCTGGCGGCCGAAGCCCTTCGCCTCGGTGACCGTGATGCCCTTGATCCCGACCTCGTGAAGGGCCTCCTTCACCTCGTCGAGCTTGAAGGGCTTGATGATGGCTTCGACTTTCTTCATGGGTTCGGAACCGTTCCCTGGATCGTTTGCGCGCCACCGCCGGGTGCGGAACGCTCTCGCCGAGATGTGAAGCAAGCCCCGTGCCAGTCGCCGACTCCGCGTCGGTGACCGGGACGAACGGGGGCTTGCTTATAATTTAGGCATAGTGCTGCTTCTTTGGGCTTCGATCAAGTCAGGGCGGCCGCCATGCGGTCCACGGCCTGGCGGATGGCGTCGACGCTGTTGGCGTAGGACAGGCGCAGGAAGCCTTCGCCCATGGCGCCGAAGCTGGTGCCGGCGATGGTGGCGACGCCAAACTCCTCCAACAGCCGGGTCTGCAGCGCCTTGGCCGACAGGCCGGTGCCGCTGATGTTGGGGAAGGCGTAGAAGGCGCCGCCCGGCTCGACGCAGCGGACGCCGGGCAACCGATTCAGTGAGTCGACCACCACCCGCCGGCGCTCGGCGAAGGCGGCGCACATCGTGTCGACCGCGTCCTGCGGTCCCTGCAGGGCGGCGATGCCGGCATATTGGGCGGCGGCGTTGACGCAGGAGTGGGAGTTGACGGCCAGCCGCGTCGCGCCTTCACGCAGCGCCTTCGGCCACACGCTCCAGCCCAGCCGCCAGCCGGTCATGGCATAGGTCTTGGACCAGCCGTCCAGCAGGATCACCCGGTCGCGCAGGGCGGGGTAGGAGAGGAAGCAGCTGTGCTCGGCGCCATCATAGAGGATGCGGCTGTAGATCTCGTCGCTCAGCACCGCGACATGCGGGTGCCGCTCCAGCCCTGCCGCGAGGCGGTCCAGCTCGGCCTTCGGCACCAGGCCGCCGGTCGGGTTGGCCGGGCTGTTGATGATCAGCAGGCGGGTGCGCGGCGTGATCTGGGCCAGCACCTCCTCGGCGGAGAAGGCGAATCCGTTCTCCTCGCGCAGCCGCACCGGCACGGGCGTCGCCCCGGTGAAGCGGATGGCCGATTCGTAGATCGGGAATCCGGGGTTGGGGTACAGGATCTCGGTCCCGGGCTCGCCGAACATCAGGATGGCGAACCACATCGTCACCTTGCCGCCCGGCATGATCACGACGTCGTCCGGGTCGACCGTGACGCCGCGCCGGGCCTCCAGGTCGTCGGCCACCGCCCGGCGCAGCGCCGGGATGCCGCCGGCCGGGGTGTAGCCGTGATGGCCGTCGCGCAGCGCCTTCACCGCCGCCTCGACGATGTGGTCGGGGGTGCGGAAATCGGGTTGGCCGATGCCGAGATTGATGATGTCGCGGCCCTGCGCCGCCAGCGCCTGGGCCCGCGCCAGCACGTCGAACGCGGTCTCGGTGCCGAGATTGGCCATGGCGGCCGACTGGATGAGCATCTGCCTAACCTGCTGAGTTGTGTCGCAGCGGACTATGGCGTCCCGGAGGGCCGCGGTCATGCCCCGCTGCGCCCTTGATCGGTGGGAATGCGTCTTGCGCTTGACGTCGAAGCGACGATGGCTCATATGAGCCGCCGCAAATGCTGTGGCGGCCATAGCTCAGCTGGTAGAGCACTCGGTTGTGGTCCGAGATGTCGCGGGTTCGAGCCCCGTTGGTCGCCCCATTTCCCTCCCTGCCATCCTCTGATACGCCTGTCTCCACCGCATCGGAGGAGGCTGCCTTGTATCGACCGAACGCCGCGAAACGGAAGCTGCGGGCGGGCGAGCCCGTCTATGGCTGCTGGCAGGGCATCGGCCATTCGCTGATCACCGAGTTGCTCGGCCTCGCCGGCTACGACATCGTGCTGCTCGACCACGAGCATGGGCCGGCTTCCGTCGCCGATGCGGTGCCCAGCCTGCAGGCCCTGGCGGGCACCCCGGCCACCGGCATCGTCCGCATGCCCTGGAACGACCCGGTCTATGCCAAGCGCATCCTCGACATCGGCGCCGAGGGCGTGATGGTGCCGCAGGTCAATTCGAAGGAAGAGGCGGAGGCCGCGGTCGCCGCCTGCCGCTATCCGCCGACAGGCATCCGCGGCGTCGCCTATGGCATCGCCCGCGGCGCCGATTTCGGCCTGGCGCCCGATTACCAGCAGACCATCACCGACAACCTGCTGATCCTGTGCCAGATCGAAACCCGGCAGGCGGTGGAGGCGATTCCCGAAATCGCCGCGGTCGACGGTGTCGACGGGCTGTTCATCGGCCCCTGGGACCTGTCCGGCAGCCTCGGCAAGCTCGGCCGCTTCGACGATCCGGAGGTGCGCGACACGATTCGCAAGGCCGAGCGCGCGATCCAGGACAGCGGCAAATGGCTCGGCTCGCTGCCCTCGCTCGGCCGCTCGCCGGCCGAGATGGTGCGGGACGGCTGCTGCATCGTCATCGGCCCTGCCGAGATCACCCTGCTGCGCGACGCCGCCCGGGCCGATATCGCCGCCTTCAAGGAGGCGGTCGGGAAGATCGCGCGGTGATGCTCTCGGACCTCGCCCTGCTGACCGCGGCGGAGATGGCCGAAGCCGACCGCCGCACCATCGCCGCCGGCACGCCCGGCATCGTGCTGATGGAGCGGGCAGGGGCGGCGGTGGCGCGGGCGATCCGCGCCCGCTGGTCGCCGCGGCCGGTCGCGGTGTTGTGCGGCCCCGGCAACAATGGCGGCGACGGCTGGGTCATCGCCCGGCTGCTGGCGGAGCGGGGCTGGCCGGTGCGGCTGGCCTCGCTGGCCCCGGTCAAGGCGCTGCGCGGCGACGCGGCCGAGGCGGCGGCAAGTTGGCAGGGCAGGGTGGAAGCGCCGACGCGAGCCGTGCTGGACGGCGCGGGCCTCATCGTCGACAGCCTGTTCGGCGCCGGGCTCAACCGGGCGCCGGAGGGCAAGGCCGCGGCCCTGATCGAGGCGGTCGCGGGCTCCGGCGTGCCGGTGGTCGCGGTCGACGTGCCCAGCGGGCTGTTCGGCGATGACGGCTCGGCTCCCGGGCCAGTGGCGCCGGCCGCCCTGACCGTCACTTTCTTCCGCCGCAAGCCTGGCCACCTGCTCTTGCCCGGCCGCACCCTCTGTGGCGAGACTCGGGTGGCCGATATCGGCATCGACGCCGCGGTGCTCGACGCCATCGGGCCCCGGCTGCACGAGAACGGCCCGGCGCTGTGGCGCGCCGCCCTGCCGCACGCCGCGCCGGCGCAGCACAAATACGACCGTGGCCACCCGCTGATCCTCGCCGGCGGCAGCCTGACCGGCGCGGCCCGGCTGGCGGCACGGGCGACCCGGCGGGTCGGCGCCGGCCTGCTGACCGT
>NZ_JBFRCU010000091.1:0-29398 GCF_052113205.1 Inquilinus sp. YAF38
TGCCCGGCCCATCGCTCGACGGCGGCTTGCTGCTATTGCTGCTATCCAGCCCAAGCCGACGTTCCAACTCGGCAACCCGCGCCGTCAGCACTGCGTTCTGCTGCTCCAGCATCCGGTTGCGCGCCTGCAACTCGCCAATTAGGGCCAGAAGACCTTCCTCGGACAACGATGGGGGTGGCGGCGTCATCCTTCCTTGACTCACAAACCTCCCAGATCGGTCAAGAGGTCAAGGTCCTCCTGGGCAGTTACCCCTTCGGAAGGATCAGAACGGGATCTCGTCGTCGAGATCGTCCGCCATCGGGCCGCGGCCGCCGCCACCGCCAGAAGAGCCGCCGCCACCGGAGCCGCCGCCCGACGAACCGCCTCCGGAGGACCGGCCGCCGCCATAGCCGCCACCACCACCGCCGTAGCCGCCGCCTGCGCCGCCCTCGTCCTCGAAGCCGCCGCCGCCACCACCGCCGCCACCGCCCTCACGGCCGTCGAGCATGGTCAGCTCGCCGCGGAACGGACGCAGCACCACCTCGGTGATGGTGCGCTCGGCGCCGCTCTGGTCGTTGAATTTCCGGGTCTCGAGCTGGCCTTCGATATAGACCTTCGAGCCCTTCTTCAGGAACCGCTCGACCACCCCGACCAGCGCGTCGTTGAACACCGCGACGCGGTGCCATTCGGTGCGCTCCTTGCGCTCGCCGGTGGTGCGGTCCTTCCAGTTCTCCGACGTCGCGATCGAGAAATTCGCTACGCGCCCGCCATTCTGGAAAGCCCGGATCTCCGGATCGCGGCCAAGATTGCCGATGAGAATGACCTTGTTGACGCTGCCAGCCATGATCCAGACCTCACTCCATACGTGTTAGCGGCGGACCCTAGACGGATGGTCCACTGATTCCAATCACGTTTGAGCCCCCGCCAGACTCATTCCTTCTGCCGCGACCGAGCCGCGCGACCGGGCTTGCGCAGCATCGCCAGCCAGGCGCCGACCGCCGCCGCCAGATCCCGGGTCGGCAGCACCAGCGCCGGCACCTTCGCGTCGTGGATGTTGCGCAGCACCGACTGGGCGCCGCGGATCTCCAGCGCATAGAGGTTGCCGGTGATCGGCTCTCCCCCCTCCCCGGCCTCGTTCAGGCGCTCGGCCACCCTGGCCGTCCAGGCGGCATCGCCGCGCAGGTCGGTCTCGAGGAAATCGGCCAGGATCGGCGCCGCGGTGCCGGGCACGATGCGGGGACGCCCCTCGGCGTCGCGGGTGACCTCGATCAGGCTCTGCTTGCCCTTCATCCCGGCCTCTCAGTTCGGGAACGCGGTGTTGACCGCATCCTGGCCACGACGCTGGATCGTGCCGATCCGGATCTCGAAGGGCCGGCCGCGGTCGTCGCGACAATAACCGTCCCCCTGGCTCTCACCATCCGGCGCCGAGGGACCCAGCACGCCCCAGGCCGGATGCGCGCCGGTCTGGTTGCGCCAGGCGTAGAGCACCGAGCGCAGGATCGCCTCGGCCGGGCAGTCGTCCGGATAGAAGGTCGACCGCTTCTGCCGGCCGTTGCCGAAGATCACGGTGGCGTCATAGACCTCGTTGCCGCGATGG
The DNA here is from genome assembly GCF_052113205.1 of Inquilinus sp. YAF38. Lineage (NCBI taxonomy): Bacteria > Pseudomonadati > Pseudomonadota > Alphaproteobacteria > Rhodospirillales > Rhodospirillaceae > Inquilinus > Inquilinus sp. YAF38. The sequence continues at coordinate 1,577 of NZ_JBFRCU010000091.1, forward strand.
GCGGTTTCCTCCACCCGGTCGACCGCGCCGGTCGGCAGCCCGGCGGCACGGGAGTGGAATCCCTTGGGGTCGCCATTGCGCCCGATCTCGCCGCAGAAGATGTGGCTGAGATTGATCTGTGGATCGCTGCGGCTCCACAGCCGCTTGCCGGGATCACTGCAGTCGGGAGTCGCGGCCATCGAGTTGCCGGCCCACGACAGCAGCAGCAGAAGTGCAATCAAGCCGACCAGACGGATCATGGAATCTCGCACCGAAGGCCTCGGGGCTTCGCCCCTGGAAGGCTTTGGACGGACATCCTATCTTGCTTTCCGCTTGACCGCAACGTTCCCGATATGTTCGAGTCCCGACATCGGACTCGCTCTGGGCCGGAGCTCGGCGCGGGCCCTGCAGTGATCAGACAGCCGGGCCGGAGTCGCTTTCGGGCTTCAGCCGCCCCATATTGCACGTCGGCGTGCCCGGAGCCGGGGACGCCTTTCCCGCAAGAGTAGTCCTGGCGATGCACAAGTTCATCAGCGTCCGCGGCGCGCGCGAGCACAATCTCAAGAATGTCGACGTCGATCTGCCGCGCGACCAGCTGATCGTGATCACCGGCCTCAGCGGCTCGGGCAAGTCCTCTCTCGCCTTCGACACCATCTATGCCGAGGGCCAGCGCCGCTATGTCGAGAGCCTGTCGGCCTATGCCCGCCAGTTCCTCGAGCTGATGCAGAAGCCGGATGTCGATTCGATCGAGGGCCTGTCACCGGCGATCTCGATCGAGCAGAAGACGACGAGCCGCAATCCGCGATCGACCGTCGGCACGGTGACCGAGATCTACGACTACATGCGGCTGCTGTTCGCCCGCATCGGCGTGCCCTATTCGCCGGCCACCGGCCTGCCGATCGAGAGCCAGACGGTCAGCCAGATGGTCGACCGGGTGATGGCGATGGGCGACGGCACCCGCCTGTACCTGCTGGCCCCGATCGTGCGCGGCCGCAAGGGCGAATACCGCAAGGAGCTGCAGGAGCTGCGGGCCCGCGGCTTCCAGCGCGTCAAGGTCGACGGCACCCTGTACGAAATCGAGGACGTGCCGGCGCTGAACAAGAAGCTGAAGCACGACATCGAGGTGGTGGTCGACCGGCTGGTGGTGCGCGACGACCTAGGCAACCGCCTGGCCGATTCGATCGAGACTGCGCTGGGCCTGGCCGAGGGGCTGGCCATCGCCGAGAACGCCGACAGCGGCGACCGCACGCTGTTCTCGTCGAAATTCGCCTGCCCGGTCTCCGGCTTCACCATCCCGGAGATCGAGCCGCGGCTGTTCTCCTTCAACAGCCCGCACGGCGCCTGCCCGGCCTGCGACGGGCTGGGCGCCAAGCTGGTGTTCGACCCGGAGCTGGTGGTGCCGGACGAGAGCCGGACCCTGGCCAAGGGCGCGGTGGCGCCGTGGGAGGGGTCGTCCTCGAAATACTACCACCAGACGCTGGAGGCGATCGCCAGCCATTACGGCGTCAGCACCACCACGCCCTGGCGCGACCTGCCGGAGCAGGTGCGCAACGCGGTGCTGTACGGCTCCGGGAAGGACTCGATCGTCTTCCGCTACGATGACGGGCTGCGCACCTACAAGACCGAGAAGCCGTTCGAAGGGCTGATCCCGAACATGGAGCGCCGGTTCCGCGAGACCGACAGCGCCTGGACCCGGGAAGAGCTGGGCAAGTACCAGGGCACCCGGCCCTGTGAGACCTGCGGCGGCGCTCGCCTCAAGCCCGAGGCGCTGGCGGTGAAGATCGACGGGCTGCATGTCAGCCAGGTGGCGGAGAAGTCGATCGCCGAGGCCGGACAGTGGTTCGCGGCGCTGAACGCCACGCTATCGGCCAAGGACCAGGAGATTGCCTACCGCATCCTGAAGGAGATCAACGAGCGGCTGACCTTCCTCAGCGCTGTCGGCCTCACCTATCTCACCCTCGCGCGCGGCTCCGGCTCGCTGTCGGGCGGCGAGAGCCAGCGCATCCGCCTGGCCTCGCAGATCGGTTCCGGCCTGACCGGCGTGCTCTACGTCCTCGACGAGCCGTCGATCGGGCTGCACCAGCGCGACAATGAGCGGTTGCTGGGCACGCTGAAGCGGCTGCGCGACCTCGGCAACACCGTGCTGGTGGTCGAGCATGACGAGGACGCGATTCGGAGCGCCGACTACCTGGTCGACATGGGCCCGGGCGCCGGCGTGCATGGCGGCGTGGTGGTGGCGCATGGCACGCCCGAGGAGGTGCTGAAGGCGCCCGACAGCATCACCGCGCAGTACCTGACCGGTGCCAAGCGGATCGAGGTACCGACCAGCCGCCGCCCCGGCCACAAGGGCCAGGTGCTGAAGGTAGTCGGCGCCCGCGGCAACAACCTCAAGAACGTCACCATGGAGGTGCCGCTGGGCACCTTCACCTGCGTCACCGGCGTGTCCGGCGGCGGCAAGTCGACCCTGGTGATCGAAACCCTGTACAAGTCGCTGGCCCGGCAGCTGATGGGCGCGCATGAGCATCCGGGGCCGCATGACACAATCGAGGGCATCCAGTTCCTCGACAAGATCATCGACATCGACCAGTCGCCGATCGGCCGCACCCCGCGGTCGAACCCGGCGACCTATACCGGCGCCTTCACCCCGATCCGCGACTGGTTTGCCGGGCTGCCCGAGGCCAAGGCCCGCGGCTACGGCCCCGGCCGCTTCTCGTTCAACGTCAAGGGCGGCCGCTGCGAGGCCTGCCAGGGCGACGGCGTCATCAAGATCGAGATGCACTTCCTGCCCGACGTCTATGTCCAGTGCGACGTCTGCAAGGGCCATCGCTACAACCGCGAGACCCTGGAGGTGCTGTACCGCGACAAGTCGATCGCCGAGGTGCTGGACATGACGGTCGAGGAAGGGGCGGAGTTCTTCCGCGCCGTGCCCTCGATCCGCGACAAGATGGAGACGCTGCACCGCGTCGGCCTGGACTACGTCAAGATCGGCCAGGCGGCCACCACGCTGTCAGGCGGCGAGGCGCAGCGGGTGAAGCTGGCCAAGGAGCTGTCGCGGCGGGCCACCGGCAAGACCGTCTACATCCTGGACGAGCCGACCACCGGCCTGCATTTCCACGATGTGCGCAAGCTGCTGGAGGTGCTGCACGAGCTGGTCGACCAGGGCAACACGGTGATCGTGATCGAGCACAATCTTGAGGTCATCRAGACCGCGGACTGGATCGTCGACATCGGCCCCGAGGGCGGCGACGCCGGCGGCGAGATCATCGCCGCCGGCACGCCGGAGGACGTGGTCCGCGCCAAGCGCAGCTACACCGGCCAGTACCTGGCGCCCTATCTGCAGCAGGCCCGGCAGAAGCAGCGGGCGTGAGCCGACTCCGGACGCCGGCTTTCCAGATCCGGCACAGGCGAGTACGATGGTCCGGATCGATCCCTTATGCCATCGCGCTGCGCGGTCCGGATCCTCGATCCGGCACTCCGGCGCAGGAACGGGAGACCGACTTGAAGCTTCTTGCCATCGCTGCCGCGGCGCTGCTGATCGCGTCACCTGCCTTCGCTTGCCCCTACAGCGCCGAGGCAAAGGCCGGGCAGAGCCAGGCCCAGTCCGGACAGACGCAGATCCCGCAGACGCCGGCGCCCGACAAGAAGGGCTAGTCAGGCCCATCCGGGAGCGGCCTCAGGCCAGGAACGGACCCGGCAGCGCCAGGGCCACCGCCAGGCCCTCGCAGAAGGTCGCGATCGGCTGGGCCAGGCGCCCGGCCGGCGGCCGGTGCAGCATCCAGGCCCTCACGCGGGGCTGGAAATCCACAGCCTCGACCACCTCGACCATGTCCCGCCAGCGACTGTCGGCGAAGGCGGAGGGGGTCAGGATACCGATGCCGAGGCCGCGCGCGACCAGCGACATCCGCAGGTCGGCGCTCAGCGCCTCGATCGCCACCTGGAACGGCAGCCGCTCGGCCTCGAAGCGCTGGCGCAGATGGACGCGGAAGCCGCAGCCGCCCTCATTCATGATCCAGGGAAAGCGCGACAGCTCTGGCAGTGTGGCCGGCTTCGGCACGCCGAGGGACGGCGCCGCGACCAGCAGCACGCGCTGGACGCCGAGATCCTCGCCGACCAGATCCTCGGGTGGCCCGCCCCCGTCCGGCAGGCACACCGCGGCCGCGTCCAGCTCGCTGCGTGCAACCTGGTCGACCAACCGCACCGACCAGCCAGAGGTGACGCGCAGCGCCAACTGCGGAAACTCTGAGCGCAGCCGGTCGAGCGGCACCGATAGCGCCGCCTCGGACAGATACGGCATGATGCCCAGCCGGAACTCGCCGCGCACCTCGCCTCCCGGCGCCACTGCGGCGCGCAGGTCCTCCAGCGAGCGCAGCACCCGGCGGCCCTGCTCATAGGCTTGGCGCCCCGCGGCGGTGGGCTTCAGCGGCTTCGACTGGCGGTCCAGCAGCGCCGCGCCCAGCCGCTCCTCCAGGTTCTGCACCCGCCGAGTCACGCCTGGCTGGGTCAGGTTCAGCCGGGCCGAGGCCGCCACGATCGATCCTGTCTCTACGACGGCGACGAAGGCCTCCAGATCCGGAATATGCATGCCGACTTCGCATAATCTTTATAGGGACAATTGAGTTGTATCATCTTGCGAAGAGAGAATAAAGCTGTCGACCAATATACTCATCCATCAATCGAGTGGATCATGTCGGTCACCAGCGAGTCCCTGGCCCTGGCGCAGCCCGAAGCCGTCCTTACCCGCCCACTGATCCTGCTGTTCGGCACCTCGGTCGGCGTCATCGTCACCAACCTGTTCGCGCCGCAGACTTTGGTCGGGTTGATCGGCCCGTCGCTCGGCCTGTCCGTCGCTGCGGCCGGGCTGGTGGCGATGGCCACGCTGCTGGGCTATGCCGCCGGGCTGTTCCTGCTGGTGCCGCTGGCCGATCTGGTCGAAAATCGCCGGCTGATCCTGCGGATGCTGGCCTGCGCCTCCGCCTGCGCCGGCCTGGCCATGCTGGCACCGACCGCCGCCACGCTGCTGCCCGTGCTGGTGCTGCTGGGGGCCGCCTGCTCCGCCATCCAGATCCTGGTGCCGATCGCCGCCGCCATGGCACCGCCGGAGCAGCGCGGCCGCGTCATCGGCGACGTCATGGGTGGGCTGATGGTCGGCATCCTGCTGTCCCGCCCGCTGGCCAGCGCCGTCGCCGGCGGCGCCGGCTGGCGTGGCTTCTACCTGGCCAGTGCCGCGGCCATGGCTTTGCTGACCCTGGTGCTGGCCGCACGGCTGCCGCGGCGGCAGCCGGTGGGCCGGACGCGCTATCCGGCCCTGATCGCCTCGCTGTGGCAGCTGCTGCGTGAGGAGCCCGTGCTGCGCGCCCGAGCGCTGACGGCGAGCCTGGTGATGGCGGCCTTCAGCCTGTTCTGGACCGCCGTGGCGCTTCGCCTGGCGCAGCCGCCCTTCGGCCTGGGCCAGGGCGGCATCGCCCTGTTCGCCCTGGTCGGCGCCGGCGGGGTCGTGGTGACGCCGCTGGCCGGTCGGGCCGGCGACCGCGGCTGGACCCGGCCGGCGACCCTGGCCTCGCATCTCGCCGTGATCGGCGGGTTCGCCCTGGCCGCCTGGGCCGGCGCGGCGCCGTCGGGCGGGGTGCTGCTGCCGCTGGTTGCCATGGGGCTGGCCGCCGTGGTGTTGGATATCGGCGTCACCGGCGACCAGACGCTGGGCCGCCGCGCCATCAACCTGCTGCGGCCGGAAGCGCGCGGCCGGTTGAACGGGCTGTTCGTCGGCCTGTTCTTCCTCGGCGGCGCGGTCGGATCGGCCGCCGCCGGCGTCGCCTGGGCGGCCGGGGGCTGGCCCCTGATCTGCCTGATCGGCGCCGGCTTCGGAGCGGCCGCCCTGGCGGCGGGGCGGATCGACCGCTCGCGCTGATCCCTATGCCGCTGGCAAAGCGGCGAGGCGCGGCACCGGCGAGCCGGCGATCACCAGCGCCTGGATGACGAAGCCGATAACCGCCACGGCCAGGCAGGCGGCGGCGCCGTGGCTGTCGCCGATCAGCCCGCCGATCGCGGCGCCGATCGGGCGCGCACCGAATGTGGCCATGGTGATGATCGCCGAGACCCGGCCCAGCATCGCCGGCGGCGTCACCGCCTGGCGCAGGGTGGTCGACGCGATCACCCACAGCACCGGGCCGGCGCCGAACAGGAAGAAGGCCAGGCCGGCGATCGGGGCGAAGGGCAGCCAGACGGTCAGCAGCATCAAGAGGGCCCCGGCGAGGCCGGAGAACGGGCCGACCAGCAGCATCGGCCCGAACGGGATGCGCCGGGCGATCCGCGGTGCCGCCAGCGCGGCCAGCACCATGCCAACGCCGTACACCGCCAGCGTGGCGCCGACCGAGGATGCGCCCAGGCCGAGATGGTCGACCGCATAGGGCACGTAGATCGCCTGCAGCACGAACCAACCGAGGTTGAAGAACACCGCGGTCAGCAGCACCGGCCGCAGCAGCGGATGGGTCAGGACGAACACGGCGCCCTCGCGCAGATCCTGCAGTGCGTGGCGGCGCACCGCCGTCGGCCGCTGCGGCTCGCGGATACCGGCCAGCAGGATCACAGCCAAGACCGACAGGGCCGCAGCGGCGGCAAAGGCCAGGCCGGCGCCGGTCCAGGCCACCAGCGCACCGGCCACGGCGGGGCCTGCGGCGAAGGCGGCGCTGCGCGCCAGCTCTATCCGTCCGTTCGCGGCCGGCAACGCCGCCCGCGGCACCAGGTCCGGCACCAGCGACGGCGCGGCCACGCTGTAGGCCACGGTGCCGGCGGCGCCGAGGAAGCCGAGCGCCGCCAGCAGGCCGAGGCTGAGGCCATCGGTGACGAGAAGCAGCAGCACGGCGAGGAGCGAGACCGCCCGCAGCGCCTCCGCCGCCGCCATCATCCGGCGGCGGGACGACCGGTCGGCCAGGAGGCCGGCCGGCAGCGACAGCAGCAGGAAGGGCAGCGTCTGCACGGTCTGCAACAGGCCGGTGCCGCCGGCCCCGGCCCTGAGGGCCAACACGGCGACGATCGGCGCGGCGGCGAGGCCGATCTGCTCCGCCGACTGCGCGGCCAGGTTGGACCAGGCCAGGCGGCGGAACGGCGCGGGGAGCGGGGCGTTGGCGGACATCGGAGGGCTCTCGTGTGGCGGCGGGAGCCCCAGCATCTGTGCGTCGCCTCTGCCCCGCGCTCCGCTTGTTGCCGCCGAATTCGGTCGCAAGCGTGGATCGCAAGAACCGGGTCGCCACCATGCCCGAAATTTGAGAGCAAGGGTCGGAGTGTCGGCGGAAGCGCAGCCCGCCATCTTCGGTGGAACGGTCGGCATCCCCATATCAGCGGGACCTGTCGATCCCACCGTCGAACAGGAGCGACCCATGGGCTTCATCCCCCCACCCCCCGTCCCCACTCCGGTCTTCGTCAATGACGAGGCCCGCTGGGCCGCGGTGCTGCGCCGCGACCGCGCCGCCGACGGCGCCTTCGTCTTCGCCGTCCGCACCACCGGGATCTATTGTCGGCCGAGTTGCGCCTCGCGCCATCCGCGGCCCGAGAATGCCACCTTCCACGCTGACCCTGCGGCCGCCGAGCGCGCCGGCTTCCGCCCCTGCCGGCGCTGCAAACCGAACGAGATGTCGCTGGCCGAGCGCCAGACCGCCCTGGTGGTCGCGGCCTGCCGCAAGATCGAGACAGCCGAGGAGATGCCGAGCCTGGACGAGTTGGCCGAGGCGGCGGGGCTGAGCCGGTTCCACTTCCACCGCATGTTCAAGTCGGTCGCCGGCGTCACCCCCAAGGCCTATGCCGACGCTCACCGCGCCGACCGCATGCGCGACAAGCTGGAGCAGACCGAGACGGTGACCGAGGCGATCTACGGCGCCGGCTTCAACTCCAACGGCCGCTTCTACGCCGCGGCGCCGCAGCGGCTGGGCATGACCCCGACCGCCTTCCGCGACGGCGGCACCGGGGCCGAGATCCGCTTCGCCATCGGGCAATGCCATCTCGGCGCCATCCTGGTGGCGGCGACCGGCAAGGGCATCGTCGCCATCCAATTCGGCGACGACCCACAGGCGCTGCTGGAGGAGTTGCAGGACCGTTTCCCCAAGGCCCGGCTGGTCGGCGGCGACGCCGAGTTCGAGCAGCTGGTGGCCCGGGTGGTCGGCTTCGTCGAGGCGCCGTCGGGTGAGGGGCTGGACCTGCCGCTCGACATCCGCGGCACCGCCTTCCAGCAGAAGGTGTGGCAGGCGCTGCGCAGCATCCCGGCCGGCAGCACCGCCAGTTATGCCGAGATCGCCCAGCGGATCGACCGGCCCAAGGCGGTGCGCGCGGTGGCCCAGGCCTGTGCCGCCAACGACCTGGCGGTGGCCATCCCCTGCCATCGCGTGGTCCGGTCTGACGGCGACCTGTCCGGTTATCGCTGGGGCGTGGCCCGCAAGCGCGCTTTGCTGGAGCGCGAGGCGGGGTGAGGCGCGCGGGCTGAGCCGCCCGGTGTGGTGGCGGGAATCGACGAAGCCCGCCATCAACGCCGAAGACCGACGCCCCCGTTAGCCATCGTTCAGCGAGGTTTGGTTTCTCACCCTAGCGCGCTCGCTGACGACCTGAGCGTCCTCCATCGCGTCGCCATATTGCAGTGCCCAAGCACACAGAGCCTCGAACGGTTCGCGCAGCGAGTGCCCGAGCGGGGTTATGGCATATTCGACACCGATCGGCGTTGTCGGCAGCACGGTCCGTGTCACCAGACCGTTGCGTTCCAACCGCTTCAGGGCATCGGCGAGCGCCTTATGCGTGATCCCGTCCAATCGCCGCTTGATCTCGTTGAAGCGAGACGGCTTGGGACAGATCACCGTCAGGATCATGATCGTCCACTTATCGGCGATCTTGTCGAGCACCGGGCGTATGCGCGCCATATCGGAGAGCGCCCGGTTCGACAGGAGCGCGAGGTCGGTATCGTCCACCATATCTAGGCTACTCAAGGTGCGTTCTTGATATCAGATATACACTGTATATATGGGACGCCATCACCCAATCGAAGGATTTGTGATGGCTCGGATGCTGGACAAGGTGGCGCTCGTGGTTGGCGGCGCAAAGGGGATCGGCTTTGCTATTGCCGAGCGGCTGTCGGAGGAGGGAGCGACCGTCTTTCTCACCGGTCGAGCTGCCAATGAGGTTGAGGCAGCAGCCTCGAAGATCGGTGGCAGTGCCCGCGGTCTTGTTGCGGATGCAAGCGCGCCGGCGGATCTGACGCGAGTCGTGACGTCCGTGAAGGAAGCTTGCGGCCGCATCGACGCGCTGGTGCTGAATGCCGGCATGGCCGAGCCGGCGCTCCTGACCGCCAAGACGCCGGACCATTTCGACCGTCTTTTCGCGGTCAATGTCCGTGGTCCGGTTTTCGGGCTGAAAGCGGCGCTTGACGCCTTGGCCGATGGTAGCTCGGTCGTACTCGTCGGGTCGATCGCAAGCGCGGCCGGCTTTCCCTCCTATGGCACCTACGGCGCGACCAAGGCCGCGCTGCGCTCCTATGCCCGAACCTGGACGGCCGAGCTCGCACCGCGTGGCATCCGCGTGAATGTCGTCGCTCCAGGGCCGACGGACACCGAGATGATGGCAAGAGTTCCTGATGAGATGCGTGCGGCGGTGATCGCATCGATTCCGCTCGGCCGTATGGCGCAGCCTGCCGAGGTGGCAGCGGCGACGCTCTTCCTGCTGAGCGCCGAGTCGAGCTTCATCGCCGGCGTCGAGCTTTGCGTCGACGGTGKCATGCGGCAGGTCTGAGGCTTCCCTACATCGGCAATTCAGCTAGCCCGGCTGGGCCGGCATCGGGAAGTGGCGGGCCATCCAGGCCTGCCACGCCGGCTCCTCCCGCGTGGCGACGGCCGCCGGCTGATCGCCGAACAGGTACAGCCGGATCGGCAAATAGACCAGCCCAGCCATCGGCAGGGCGAAGAGGTGGACAATGCCGGGCGCCGGTGCGTCGAGCCGCAGCAGCAGCTCCGGATGCTCGTCCGGGCCGACGCGCTCGACCTCCCCGGCCAGGGCCGGTGCCCSGGCCGCCGATTGCACCCGCTGCCCCGGCGCGACGGCGGCGATGCCGAGCCGTCCGGTCAGCGCCGCCCAGGCCGCCTCGATCGTCGGCTCCGGCGCCACGCCCATCAGCTGGACATTGACGCCGCTTTGGCCGCGGAAATAGGCGAGGTACAGCCGCAGGATGCGGAAGAAGGCCCGCCAGCCATGCTCGTGGCCTTCGAACTGGCCGTCCCAGTCGTCGCTGTCGGCGAACCAGGCATGCACCACCCGGACGACGCAGGTGCCGCCGGCCTTGGCCTCGACGGTCCATTCGGTGGCGATGGCCGGGCTGCCCGGCCCCATGTCGTTGCTGTCGGCGGCGAAGCGGTGCGGCGGGTCCCAGGCGGTGATGGTCGCAAGCGAATCCATCCCCGGCCCGAAATTGGCGATGACGGAGCCACCCACCCGCTCCTCAATCCGGGTCGGCACGAACCAGGAGGTCACGCCGGGCCCGGTGGCGATCGCCTGCCACACCTCCTCCGGCGTGCCCGGCACCTCGACCTCGGCCTCGACGAAACGGCGGCCGGTCTCGTCCTTCTTCACGGGCATGGCTATTTCCCTTCCTTGTCCGGATAGGTCTCCTGGGTCCAGCGGCGCAGTTCGGTCTCGAACGTCGCGGCGGTGTCGGCGGCCTGATCGCCGTAGAAGAAGATGCTGGCTGACACCCGGGCCCTGCCCTGCCAGCCATGGATCCCGATCAGGGCAATGCCAGGGGCCGGCTGGTCCAGCGCCACCGTGACCTCGCGCGATTTGGCGTCCTGCTGCACCCGCTCCACCGTTCCGGCCAGTGCCGGGACGCCGGCCGGCGTGCTCCAGCGCTCGCCGACATTCACGCTGGCGAAGCCGAGTCGGCCGGCCAGGTCGGTCCAGGCCGCGAGGTCGGGGCCGGGATGCATGGCCATGGCCCTGGCCGGCGCCGCCGGCATCCCGGCAAACCGCTTCAGATACAGCTGAAGGATAACGAAGAAGCCCGGCCAGCCGGATTCGAAGCCTTCCAACTCGTCGTCCCAGCTGCCGTCGGTGGTGAACAAGGTGTGGACGAGCCGCAGCACGCAGGCGTCGCCGGACCGGCTGATGATGGTGCATTCCGTCGCCACCGGCGGCGCCTCGCCGTTCCAGCCCGTTTCCTCATAGGCGAAGCGGAAGGGCGGTTCCCAGGTGGTGACGGTGCCGGCGGAAGCCATGCCCTCGCCGAACTCGAAGCGGATGGCGCCGCCGACCCGTTCCTCGACCGAGGTGGCGGTGAACCAGGCGCTGAGGCCGGGGCCGGTGGCGATCGCCTGCCATACCTGCTCCGGCGTTCCCGGCAACAGCACGTCGAGCTCGACCCAGCGCCGCTTTGCGTCGGTCTTCAGTGGCATGTCTGCTCCCCTTCCGTTGGGTCGGCGGGCTTGGGATAGGCCATCAGGACCAGGCGGTGCTCCCGCCCCCCGGGCGCCGATGCGTTGTGGTAGCGCGCCGCCAGGCCGGCGATCGACGCCGTCAGCTCCCGGGTGAAGGCGGCCCGGTCGGCCGGCGACGCGAAGCGGATCTCGGTGTCGATCGACAGGGTTGCCAGCCGCTTCTCGGCGCGGATGGCGGCCCGCCACAGACCGCTGACCTCCCGAACCACGCGGGCGGCCAGCGCGATCAGATAGCTGGCCGACAGCCGGTCGGAGGCGCGAGCAGGATCGGCGGCGACCGGCCCCAGCGCCTGGGGCGAGACGATGTAGGAGGTGGCGGTGGCGACGTAGAGCCGCTCGGTCAGCCCACCCCAGCGCCGCGTCTCCGCCTCGCGGATCAGGCGGTGCGCCTCCAGCGCGCGCAGATGATAATTCACCTTCTGCCGCGGAATCCCGAGCCGCGCGGCCAGCCCGGCGGCGGACGCCGGCTCGGCCAGCTCAGCCAGCAGGCAGCTGCGAACCGGCTCGAGCGCGGCCATCGCGGCCGCCGGGTCGTCGATGACATCCACGTCCAGCATGCGCCCATTCCAGCCTTGACAACTTTTTTTGTCAATCCTTTCGCGATGCGCCTGCCGGAATCGAAACGGGCCCCGCGAGGGGCCCGTACCGGCAGGTCATACGAAGCCGGAGAGGTCAGCCCGCGACGCGGGCCAGCGCCTGCCGCAGCTTCTCGATCGCGGCCTGGGCCTCGGCCCGGCGCTCGCGCTGCTCCTCGACCACATCGTCCGGCGCCTTCTCCAGGAACTGGGCGTTGCCGAGCTTGCGGTCGATCTTCTCGACCTCGGAGGCGTTCTTCTCGATCTCCTTGGTCAGCCGCGCCCGCTCCTTGTCGAGATCGATGATCCCGGTCAGCGGCAGCACCAGCGTCGCCTCGTCGATCACCGCCTGGGCGGAGCCCTTCGCCGGCACCGCTTCTGACACCTCGATCGAGGCGAGCCGGGCCAGGCGGCGGATCAGCGCGCCATGGGTGTCGAGCCGGCGCCGGGTCTCCGCCGAGGCGTCGCGCAGCGTCGCCGGCAGTTCGGCCGCGGGGGGCACGTTCATCTCCGACCGGATGGTGCGGACCGCCGAGATCAGGCGGATCACCCAGTCCATCTCGGCCGCCGCCTGCGGGTCGACCAGCCCGGCCGGGTAGTCCGGCCAGGGCTGGGTCACCAGCGTGGCATTGCCGCGATCCGCCAGGTGGCGCCACAGCTCCTCGGTCTCGAACGGCATGATCGGGTTGAGCAGGTTCAGGATCTGCTCCAGCGCCCAGGCCGTGGTGGCGCGGGTCTCGGCCTTGGCCGCCTCATCCGTGCCCGAGAACACCGGCTTGGCGAACTCCAGGTACCAGTCGCAGAAGCCGGCCCAGGTGAACTGGTACAGCACCTGCGCCGCCTCGCTGAAGCGGAAGCCCTCCAGCGCCGCGGCCGTCTTCTCCGCCGTCTTCGTCACCTCGCCGACGATCCAGCGGTTCAGCGTCAGCGTGTTCGCCGCCGGATCGTAGCCGGGCACCGGCCGGCACTCGTTCATCTCGCAGAAGCGGGCGGCGTTCCACAGCTTCGTCGCGAAGTTGCGGTAGCCCTCGACCTGCTGTGGCCCGAGCTTGATGTCGCGGCCGGCGGCCAGCGACACCATGGTCATGCGCAGCGCGTCGGCGCCGTAACGGTCCACCAGCTCCAGCGGGTCAATGACGTTGCCCTTGGACTTCGACATCTTCTGGCCCTTCTCGTCGCGGACCAGGGAGTGGAAGTACACGGTGCGGAACGGCACCTCGCCCATGAAATGGATGCCCATCATCATCATCCGGGCGACCCAGAAGAAGATGATGTCGAAGCCGGTCACCAGCACGTCGCCGGGGTAGTAGCGCTGCAGCTCCGGCGTCTGGTCCGGCCAGCCCAGGGTCGAGAACGGCCACAGGGCGGAGGAGAACCAGGTGTCGAGAACATCGGTCTCGCGCCGCAGTTCGACCGCCTCGCCATAGTGGTTCTCGGCCGCAGCCTTGGCCTCGGCCTCGCTCTCATCGACGAAGATCGTGCCATCCGGCCCATACCAGGCCGGGATCTGGTGGCCCCACCACAGCTGCCGGCTGATGCACCAGGGCTGGATGTTGCGCATCCACTCGAAGAAGATGCTCTCCGCCATCTTCGGCAGCAGCACGGTCTTTCCCTGCTCCACCGATTCGATCGCCGGCTTCGCCAGCACCTCGGCCTTCAGGTACCACTGCTCGGTCAGGAATGGCTCGATCGGCACGCCGCCGCGGTCGCCATAGGGCACCGTGTGGGCGTGATCCTCGATCTTCTCGACCAGACCCAGCGCCTCAAGGTCGGCGACCACGCGCTTGCGCGCCTCGTACCGGTCGAGGCCGCGATAGGCCTCCGGCACCTGGTCGTTCAGCCGCGCCTCCTCGTCGAGGATGTTGATCAGCGGCAGGTTATGACGGCGGCCGACCTCGAAATCGTTGAAGTCGTGCGCCGGGGTGATCTTCACCGCGCCCGAGCCTTTCTCGGGGTCGGAATACGCGTCGGCGACGATCGGAATCAGCCGGCCGACCAGCGGCAGGACCGCATGCTCGCCGACCAGGTCCTTGTAGCGCTCATCATCCGGATGCACGGCGACGGCGGTGTCGCCCAGCATCGTCTCCGGCCGGGTGGTGGCGACGGTGATGAAGCGCCCCTCCTGCCCCTCGATCGGATAGCGGAAGTGCCAGAGATGGCCCTTGGTCTCCTTCTGCTCGACCTCGAGGTCGGAGACCGAGGTGCGCAGCTTCGGGTCCCAGTTCACCAGCCGCTTGTCACGGTAGATCAGGCCTTCGCGGTGCAGTTGCACGAACACCTTGACCACGGCGCGGGACAGGCCCTCGTCCATGGTGAAGCGCTCGCGCTCCCAGTTCGGGGTGGCGCCGAGGCGGCGGAGCTGGCTGGTGATGGTGCCGCCGGACTGCGCCTTCCACTCCCAGACCTTCTCCAGAAAGCCGTCGCGGCCGAGATCCTGGCGCTTGATGCCCTGCTTCGCCAGCTCGCGCTCGACCACCATCTGGGTGGCGATGCCGGCATGGTCGGTGCCGGGCTGCCACAGCGCGTCGCGGCCGCGCCGCCGGTTGAACCGGGTCAGCACGTCCTGCAGGGTCATGTTGAAGGCATGGCCGATGTGCAGGCTGCCGGTCACGTTCGGCGGCGGCATCATGATGGTGAAGGGGTTCGCGTTCGACTGGACGTTGTTGGCGAAGGCGCCGCTTTGCTCCCATTCGGGGTAAAGCCTGGCCTCGACCTCGCGCGGCCCGTAAGTCTTGTCCAGCATGGCTGAACCTTCCGTATTCTTGAATTCTTGACGATGGAGCGGTGGAGCTAAAGAACGGTCAGCGCCGTACGGCGCCGCTGGCGATGCGGGATACCTCCCGCTCGACCGCCTGCTCGACCAGCCGCGGCAGGTTGGCGTCGAGCCATTCCTTCAGCATCGGCCGCAGCAGCTCGCGCACCAGATCGTCCACCGTCTGGCTTTTGTGCGCCGCCGCCGGCGGCGGCGCCGCGGCGTTCAGCCGGGCCAGGGCCGCCAACGCGGCGCTGGCGCTGGCCGGCGAGACCACGGAGTCGTCTTCCGCGGCCTCGGTCGCCGCGGCGGCAGGCGGCGGAGGCATGGCCGGGCGCGGATCGTCCAGCGCCTCGGTCAGCTCCAGCACGTCGTCATCGGCCGGCGCAGCGGACGGCGTCGGCTGGGCCCGGGCAGCTTCGATGGGGACGGCCCGGCCGCGCGCCGGATCATCCTCAGCGATCATGCGCCGGATGGAGGCCAGGATCTCCTCCATCGACGGCTCCTGCTGTGCCCGCGTCTCGCTCATCCTCTCGATCGTCTTCCGCTTTCAGCAAAATGAGGCCACCCGACGGCGCCGGGCAACCGTCCTCACTCGTCGACCGAGGTCCCGAACCAGCGGGCACGGGTCTTCTGGTAATCCGGCTCCGGGTCGTAGACCTTGACGGGCAGACCCATGTCCTGCGCGGTCAGCGTGCCGGTCGCGTTGCGCAGTTGGTAGCCGGCGACCACCTCGTTGCGCCGCGCCTGTACCAGGCTGAGCTGGGCGTTGAGCAGGTTCTGCTGCTCGGTCAGCACGTCGAGCACGGTGCGCGACCCGACCTGCGCTTCCTGCTGCAGGCCCTCCACCGCCAGTTCCTCGGCCCTGACCGCGGCCTGGAAGGATTTGATCGCGGCCCGCGCCGTCACCAGCGCCTGCCAGGCCTGGACGGCGCCCTGGATCGCGGTGCGGCGCTGCGATTCGATCTGGATGCGGCGCTGGCCATGGGTGTAGCGGGCCTGGCGCACCAGAGATTCCTGGTTGCCCTGGGAATACAACGGGATGGTAACCTGAGCCACAATCGCGGCGGAGTCGACGCGACTCTGGGCTCCGCTGCTGGTCTGCGGATGTGAAACCGTCGAATACTGCCGCTGGATCCGCGCCTGCAAGTCGATCGACGGCAGCAGTGCGCCGAACTGCAGGTCGATATTGTCAGCCGCGGCACGCTCGGTGAACACCGCCGCGACGATCCCTGGATAGTTCGCCTGGGCCTTCTGGATCGCGTCCTGCATCGAGCTCGGCAGACCGGCGGGTACTGTCGGCGTTTCCAGAGTCCCCGGCGGCTGGCCGATGAAGCGCTCGAAAGTGGCGCGGCTGGCGCGCAGCGTGCCCTCCGCCTCCACCCGGCCGGCAACGGCGCTGGCGAGGCTGGCTTCGGCCTGGCTGACGTCGGTGCGGGTCACCTCGCCGACATTGAACCGATCCTGAGTCGCCTGGAGCTGCCGGCGCAGCACCGCCTCGTTGTTGCGCTGCACGTCGAGCGCCGACTGGTTCTGGACCACGTCGGCGTAGGCAGTGGCGGCGTCCAGCAGCACCGTCTGTTCGGTGGTCTGAACGACGGCGCGGGTGGCCATGATCGTGTTCTCGGCCTGGTTGACCGAGGCCTCGGTCCGGCCACCATTGTAGACGTTCTGCGTCACGGTGATGCCGAGCGTCGCCGGATTGACCTCATGCCAGTAGCCGTCCCGGCCGCCGGAGCTCAGGGGATCGCCCTTCTGGCCCCTGGGCTGTATCTGAGCGAGGACGCCGGTCGCCGGGACGTTGTCACTCGTCGAGTTGGTGAACTGGCTCTGGATGCTGCCAGTGGCGGTGACCTGCGGCYGGTACCCCGACAGAGCCTGGGCGATACCTTCATTGGTTGCCTTCAACTGGGCGATGTCGGCGGCCAGGTCCGGGTTGGTGGCGTAAGCCGAGGCCAGCGCCTCGGTCATCGACTGGGCCGAGGCCGGGGCGGCGCCCAGCATCAGCGCCGCGGCCAGGACCGCGGTGGAGAGCCCGTACCGTCCAAATCGTGTCATCGTCAATACCGTCCCATGGTAGGATCGATCTCGCACGCCCAGGCATCGATGCCCCCGCGCAGATTGATCGCGTTGTCCATGCCCCTCGCCGAAAGCCACCGCACCACCTGCGCGCTGCGCCCCCCGTGGTGACACATGACGACCACCGGGCGATCGCCCGGAATCTCCTCCAGCCGGCCCGGGATCTCGCCCATCGGAATGTCGAGCGACCCCTCGACCCGGCACAGCGCCAGCTCCTGCGGCTCGCGCACATCGACCAGCACATGCCCCGTGCCGTCGCGCCGCCAATCCGCCAGGGTCGTCACGTCGATCTCGAACTGCTGCACCCGATGCCCCGCCATCTCTTCCTAAAACACGCACTCAGAACTGGAAGGCCGGCTTGCGCTCGAAGCCGGGCAGCATCGCCGTCGTCGCGTCGAACAGCGGGCGCTGCGACGCGACTCCATCGACCGCGCTGACCAGCATAGCACGGCCGACACCGTCGCCGTCATCCACCACCGTGAGCAGGCGGCCACCGGGCGCCAGCTGCGCGATCAGCGCCGCCGGCACCTCCGCCACCGCGCCGTCGATCAGGATGACGTCGTAGGGCCCTTCGGCCTGCCGGCCCTCCGCCAGCCGCCCTTCGGCCAACGTGACGCCCCGGACGCCGAGCTCGGACAGCGCCCCACGCGCGGTGCCGAGCAGCGCCTTGTCCTCCTCCAGCGCCACCACCCTGGCGGCGAGGCGGGCAACGATCGTGGCGCTATAGCCGGTGCCGGCGCCGACGATCAGCACCCGGCTGTCCGGCATGATCCGGGCGTCGTTCAGCAGCCGGCCGAGGACCCGCGGCTCCATCAGCACCCGGCCACCGCCGATCGCCACATCCTCGTCGACATAGGCGACGCCGCGGCGGTCAGCCGACACGAAGCGCTCGCGCGGTACGGACATCATCGCGTCGATCAGGGCCTGATCGATGACCTTGTTGGGCTTGATCTGCCCTTCGACCATGTTCAGGCGGGCGGCTGCGTAGTCGACCATGGGATTCCGCACTCTGAGAACGGCGAGGCGCGGCGGCCGGGCGGTCGCTGCGCACTCAAACGCAGCGGTTATATCGGCCTTCGCGCCTGCAACACAATCGGTCTGATGCCACGCGGCCCAATCGCCCGCGCGAACAGGATCGAAAGATCCACGTGTTCCTCCTTGACCCTGCTTCTCGGCGGACGATATACGGGGGCCGCCGTCGGGGCGCGATGGCTGAGTGGTCAAGCAGCGGACTGCAAATCCGTGCACGCCGGTTCGATTCCGGCTCGCGCCTCCAAACGGCCCGCCCGACATCCCGGCCGGACCGGCATCCAGATAAAGTGTTATCGGGGTGCAAGTCAGGCTTGGCAGGGCGGGGCGGGGTTGCTATAAGCCGCGCCACCAACAGCCCGGAGCGATCCGGTGCTCGTGTTCCCTGGTAGCTCAGTTGGTAGAGCAGCTGACTGTTAATCAGCGGGTCACTGGTTCGAGTCCAGTCCAGGGAGCCATTTCAACTTGAAACCGCGACCCCTGCGTGTCGCCGCTTCCACGCATCAGTCTCATCCAGGTGCGACACGCGTTTGGAGAAGCTTCGGCTCCGATCCCCTGCTCTGAATCTCTGCGATCGGTGCGCGGTCCCGCCAGTCGTCGCGGCACGGCAGCCACATCCGGCTTACCGGTTGCAGGACCGTGTGACGGGATAGCAGATCGGTGACGAGGACAGCCCGTGGCGATGTCCGCAAAGCCGTACCGCTCGCGGGCCCAACCGACGCATCGAGAGCGCTCCGAGCCCCGGCCTTCGGGTCAGTTCGGCGGCCCGCCCCGCGGATCATGAGCCCGCAGCCTGATGCTCTCAGCGAAATTGCCGCGGAACATGTGCTGACCGAGATGCCCGAGGTCGGATTTGAGATCGGCATGGACCTTGCCGCCGATATCCCGCCATCGGCGGCAGAAGGCGTAGTCCTCCGACAGGTAGCGGTTGGTGTCGGGGTCCACCATGCAATCGAAGAACAGCCAGTAGAACGGCGCCTCCGGGTTGTTCGGCGGGCCATCGGGGACATAGTTGAGCTGCGGGTAGTGCTGCATCAGCCGGCCGAACACATGCCGCTTGATCACCATGAACCCGGTCGGCGCCTCAGCCACCTCGACGAAGCCATCCTCGGCGATGAACTTCGCCAGCGCCTCCGATCCCAGACCGACCGGGTTGAACGGATAGTCGGTGTACAGCGTCTCGAAGGATTGCTTCGTCGTGCCCGCGGGCAGGCCCTGCTGCGGCCAGTTGAAGCGTTTGATCGGGTAGATCCCGGCGGCAACGTCATGATCCGACAGGAGCAGGCGGATCGCGTCCGCCGGCTTGAAGACAATGTCGGAGTCGATCCAGAACAGATGCGTGTACCGCTCGTTCATCAGGAAGAATTTGACGATCTCGTTCCGGCCCCGGGTGACCAGGCTCTCCGAACGCATGTGGAGGGACGAGCTCAGCCCCAGCCGGATCGCCTCATGGGTGAACTCGAACAGGCTGGTCACGTAGTTCATCGAGACGGCCGAGATGTAGCACGGCGTCGCCAGAAGCACGTTCATCGACTGCAGGGCGGAAACGGGGAGCATCAGAGGGTCTCGGCTGCCTGACGGGTTGGCTTCTGGTCTTTTGGGCCGCGTTTCGGCTCAGGTGCAGACCCATTCCGGGATCCGACACTGATTGGCGTCGCCCCCACAGATCGCGATGGCCTTCTCCTCGGCCTCGCGGCGAGTCTCGGCCGAGGCGGCGCCCCAGGGGGCCGGCAGGTTGGCGGCGGGAGACGTCCCGACCGCCAGGGCGGCGCAGTGCTCGTAGGGGAAGCCGCTCTTGTCGTCGTCGGTCCAGTGGCGATGATTGCGGAACAGGGAGACGACCTTGCAGTCCTGGCCGCCCCGGTGCACGCAGTGCCGCAGGGCGATCTCCTGCGCCTCATCCGCCTTGTCGGCGCCCCAGAAGAAGCCCCGATTCTGATCCGTCACCGAATAGGCGATGGCGCCCCAGATCCCCCTCATCCCGAGGTTCTGCTCGGCCGCCGGTCCGGTCGGTGACAGGACGATCTCGACGCGACGGTTCTGCGGCTCGCGCACGCCGTCGGCGGTCGGGACCAGCGGATCGGACTCGCCGACGCCCTTGACCGCGATCAGGCTGTCGGCAACGCCGTCAGCAACCAGTTCGCGACGGACCGACTCCCCACGACGAACCGAGAGGGCCTGATTGTACTGGACCGAGCCCGAACGGTCGGTGTGACCGGTGACGTCGATGCGGGTGGTCTCGCCCTGCAGCGCACTGGCCGCGGCCGAGGACACGACCTGCTTGGCTTCCGGGGTCAAATTCGAGCTGTCGAAGTCGAAGAACACCATGTAGCTGCGGTTGCTATCGATCGTCTCACCCACGGCCGGCGCCGGCGCGAGGAGCGGACCGGCCGCCCCGACCACGACGGCGAGACAAGCCCAGGAGGTGAGAACCAGAACGATCGGTCGAAGCATCTTCATCTCCCGCAATCCCGGCCGCCGCTGCCGCGGGCGGCATTCCATCAGCCGACGGCGCGCAGGCTCGTCATCGCCACGCAGTTGCCGTCGATCGGCATGAGCACGACCCTCGCCCCGTTGGGCAGGGACACCAGCGGCAAGTCGCCGAGCATGCCAGTCTGACCCTTCTCCTGGTCAACGAGCTGAGTCGCGACGGCCTGGCAGCTGGCCTTGACCGGCGTCACCCGGACCAAGGTGCCTTCGCAGGAGCGTCCGACCGGAGCCGTGAAGACAACGCCGGCTGCCGGGAGCCCCTGCGTCGACGGGCCTCCGGCAAGCGCGACGATCGATTCGACCGCATGCGCGTCGGCCGCCTTGGTGTTCCACTGGGTCTGCACGGAGTAGCTCGCATCGGCGGCGACGCCGCGGCCGAGCGCGGAGAAGACGTTGCCGCAGGCGCCGATCTTGGCCTGCTTGACGTGCTCGTCGAAGACGGTGGCGGTGGCGGTGGCGGTGGTATTGGCGGCGGCCGCCTGCTGCTGCGCCGCAGCCGGCTGCTGGTTCTGGGCCGCCTGCTCCTGTGCCTTCGGTGCCTCCGTCGCCGGCTTCCTCGCATCCGCCGCCTGGGCTGGCAGCTGGGCGAAGCCGATCAGATCGAACGCGACGACCGCGCCGGCGATGAGCGCGACCGAGATGGTCCCCAGAAGCAGAGTCTTGGCCAGTCGCATCGTATTCATCCTTCTCTAAGGGGCGCCCCACCAGGCGCCCGGGTTCATTTCATCGCCGAGAGGGCCGTGAACAGGCCTTCGAGGGGAGCCTGGAACGACACCTCGCCCGCATCCGTGAGCGTGTAGGAGACGGTGCAGTCTGTGCCGGCCTGGATGTGCCGCCGCAGCATCCGGCCGATGGCGATCGTGGCGGTGCAGAACGCTCCGTCGCATCGGTCGATCTGGGCGACGATCCGATCCGGCTTGTCGCCCAGTGCCAGCCCGATCTGCTGTCCGAGGCCGACCGCCGCCGGCACCCGCATCACCACCAGGGGCTGCCCGTCCGCCGTGGCCACGAAGGACCAGTTGAAGACGGGCGCCCCGCGCTGGTCGACGATTGACTGGGTCAGGTTGCAGACCCGGCGTTTCGACTTCAGGCTCTCGTCGCAGATCAGGGTCCAGTTCTTGAACGGCTGGACCACCCGCCGGTACTGGCCGAGCTCCTCGCCGTCGGGGATGGCGACCTCCGAGGGCTTCACCGCGTAGCCGCCGGGCAACTGCACCCAGCCCGCCGCGAAAGCCGTCCCGGACGTCGCCGCCACCGCCAGCGCCGCGAAAAGGAGCCCTGCCAGCCGCATCGGCCTCGCCCTCAGTTGAAGGTGAAGGAGACACCGATGCCGCCACCCCAGTCGTCTCCGCTGGTAACGGCCCGGGCATTCAGGCGGACCCGGCCGGACTCGGCGGTGTAGCCGAGGCCGAAGGCGAAGGCCCCCTGTTCGTGCCACATGCCGCCACCCGCCGCGGCGCTGATCTTGCCCGGGCGAGGGTCGAACTGCAGCGACGATGCCGCGATACCGATCGCCGCCCCCTGCCAGGCATCGCGCCGCGCCTGCTTGATCTTGCCGTTGAGCGAGTCGAAGGCGCCGTTCAGCTGGTCGACATTGACCGCATCCGTGCCGTTCACGCCCGGCGCGACATTGCCGATGATGACCGGCGCGCTCTTGTCCCCGCCCTGCAGCGTGATCCGGTTGGTGAGGTTGCCGGAGCTGTCGGTGTCATACTTCACCGACAGGCTCGACAGGGCCTGCAGCTGGCTCACATTGGCCGCATCGGTCGGGGCCGACCCGGCGGCGACGTTGGTGACCCGGCGTTCCGCCCCCGACGAGCCCACCGAGACCTCGCCGGTCGCCACCCCGGCGGTGGTTGCGCCCACCACCGGCGTGTAGGCCGCGTCGGAGAGGTTGGCCAGGGTCTTGGAACCTGCGCCCAGGGCCAGCGAGTTGGCCTTGGTCGCCTGCGCCCCGGCGCCGATCGCGATCGCGTTGTTGGCGGACGCGCTGGCACCGTTGCCCATCGAGATCGCGTTGCTGGCGCTGGCGGTCGAGGCCGGGCCGATGGCGGTGCTGTTGCTGCCGGTGGCCGCGGAGTCCGCCAGGGTCGAGTTGGCGTGGAAGTACTTGATGCCCGCCCCGCCGTTGATCGAATTGTCGACCACCGAGGCCAGCGCGAACATCTGCGAGCCGTTGATCGCGTCGGTCGAAGTCGACGTGATCCGCCCCGCCGCCACATTGGTGATGGTGCGCTCGGCGCCGACATCGCCGACGCTGACCGTGCTGGTCGGGTTGGTCCCGGCGAAGCCCTCGAGCGTGAAGTTGTTGAACGAGGCGCTCGAGGTGCCGACCGCAGTCTGCGTCTTCGAGCCCGCGCCCAGCGCCACGTCGCCGGCATTCGCGCTCGCCGTGGCACCGTGGCCCATCGCCACGCTGTCCTGGGTCGAGGCCACGGCTGTCGGCCCGACTGCCACGCTGTCCGTCCCGATGGCCTGGCTGTCGGCCAGGGTCGAGTTGGCGTGGAAGTACTTGATGCCACCGCCGTTGTTGATGTTGGTCAGGGTGCTGTCCACGGCCCCGACGGCGTCGTAGATGGTCGAGTAGCTGTTGCCCTGCACCAGGAAGGTCGGGCCGGTGATGGTGCCATTCGGGTTCACCGTCGAGGTGCCGCCGAGCACGTTGGTGATGCTCTGCGCCGTGCCGAAGAGCTGCGAACCGTTGATGGCGTCGGTCGAGGTCGAGTTCACCGCGCCGGGAGCCACGTTGTGCAACCCGACTGGCTTGGCGTCCTTGCCCACCAGCGTCAGGTCCTGCGACGGCAGGCCGCCGTTCGGTTTCGTCGGCTCATCGGGGTTGCTGTACTGGACCGGACCGATGCCGCCGTTGCCGACCTGGGTGCCCAGGATATTGATCGCCGAGTTGGTGGCGAAGAGCTGCGAGCCGTTCACCGCGTCGGTCGAGGTGGCCGAGAGGCGGCCCGCGGCGACGTTGGTGATGGTTCGCTCCGCCCCCGGCGCGCCGACGCTGACCGTGCTCGTCGGGGTCGTCCCGGCGAAGCTGTAGTCCTTGCCGGCGATCGTGGTGCCCGCGGTGGCCACCACCGCCGCGGTCGTCGAGCCGGAGCCCAGCGCCACGTCGCCGGCATTGGTCCCGGCAACGGCGCCATGGCCGATGGCGATGCCGTCCTGGGCCGAGGCAACCGCCTCGGGTCCGACCGCCACGCTGTCCGTCCCGATGGCCTGGCTGTCGGCCAGGGTCGAGGTGGCGTGGAAGTACTTGATGCCGGCGCCGTTGTTGATGTTGGTCAGCTGGTTGTTGATGGTCGTCAGGTTGCCGTCTACCGCATCGAAGGCGTCGGTGACCGTGGTGTAGTTGTTGCCCTGGATGTTGTAGGTCGGGCCGGTGATGGTGCCGTCCGGGTTGACCGTCGAGTCGCCGCCGAGATGGGTGACGATGCTCTGGGCCACGCCGTGCAGCTGCGAGCCGTTGATGCCCTCGGTCGAGGTCGAGGACACCTCGCCCGGCGCCAGCCCGGTGATCTTGGTGCCGTTCATGTTCAGCCCGGCGGCGTCGAACACCTGGCCGCTGGTCAGGGTCAGGCTGTCCGCGGTCAGGGCCGGCGTGGTCGCCACCGTGATGTCCGTGCCGGTCCGGGTGACCGCGATGTTCTGGCCGTTCAGGAACTGCACCGTGCCGCCCGGCGCCACCTTGGTCGCGGCATCGCCGTTCGCCTGCAGGTTCCAGCCGGCATTGGCGACGTCGCCGATCGCGTTCAGCTGGTTGACGTTCACCGCATCGGTGCCGCCGACGCCCGGCGCCACATTGGTGATGGTCTTGCCGCCGGCGTTGATCCCGGCCGTGGTGATGCTCGGGCCACCGGTGATGGTCAGCCCGTCGGTGGTGATCGAGGTGCCGCCCACCATCACCGAGTTGAAGCTCGGATCGGCGACGATGCCGTAGGTGATGGTCGAGCCGGTGCGGGCGACGGTGGTGTTGCTGCCGGCCGCGAAGGTCGCGGTGCCGCCCGGCGCGATGTTCTGGCTGGTCGCCCCGCCATCCGCGCTCAGGTTCCAGCCGGCATTGGCGGCGGTCGCCACGCTCTCGACCGCCTGGTTGGTGGCGAAGAGCTGGCTGCCGTTCACGGCGTCGGTCGAGGTCGCCGCGATCCGCCCGGCCGCGACGTTGGTGATGGTCCGCTCGGCCCCCGGCGCCCCGACGCTGACCGTGCTGGTCGGCGCGGTGCCGGCGAAGCTGTAGTTGGTGCCGGCGATCGTCGTGCCGGCCGTGCCGACCGCGGCCGCGGTCACCGAGCCCGAGCCCAGCGCCACGTCGCCGGCATTGCCCGCCGTCGCCGTGTCGCCGAAGGCGAGCGAGCCCGCCCCGGTCGCGCTGCTGGCATTGCCAAGGGCGACCGAGCCCTGGCCCTGCGCGGTGTTGGCGCTGCCGATGGCCAGTGCGCCGGTGCCGGAAGCGGCGTTGTCCGCGCCGACCGCCACGGCCCCGGTGCCGATGGCCGAGTTCGGGTCGCCGATCGCCACGGCGCCGTCGCCATTGGCGGTCTGGCCCTCGCCCAGCGCCACCGCGCCGGTGCCGCCCAGCACCTGGGAGTTGTGGCCGCCGGCGATCGAGCCGGTGCCGGCCGCAGCCGCCACGGTGCTGGTGTCGCCGAACGCGACGGTCGAGGCGGCGAGCGCCTGCGAGCCGTTACCGAAGGCGGTGGCGTTCGCCCCTGTCGCGCTGGCCCCGACGCCGGCCGCCAGCGAGTTGATGCCGGTGGCGCCGCGGTTGTCGTAGTTGGCGCCCTGCGTGCCGCCGTCGTTGACGCTGTAGTAGTGCGTCATCTTGCCGTTCACATCCGTGATCTGGCTCGCGACGTTGTCGATCGCCTGGTTGGAGGCGAAGAGCTGGCTGCCGTTCACCGCGTCGGTGGAGGTGGCCGAGAGCCGCCCCGCCGCGACATTGGTGATGGTCCGCTCGGCGCCAGCGCTGCCGACGCTGACCGTGCTGGTCGGGCTGGTGCCGGCGAAGGTGTAGGTCGTCCCGGCGATGGTGGTGCTGGACGTGCCGACCGCGGCCGCCGTCACCGAGCCCGAGCCCAGTGCCACGTCGCCCGCATTGCCGGCCGTGGCGCCGGAACCAAGCGCCGTCGCATCCGCCGCCGTGGCGCCGGCGCCGACGCCGGCCGCCAGCGCGTTGGTGCCGGTGGCGCCGTCATTGTCATAGTTGGCGCCCGCCGTGCCGCCGTCGTTGACGCTGTAGTAATGCGTCAGCTTGCCGGTGATGGTGGTGACGTCGCTGGCGACGCTGTCGACCGCCGTGTTGGTGGCGAAGAGCTGGCTGCCATTCACCGCATCGGTCGAGGTGGCGGAGAGCCGCCCCGCCGCGACATTGGTGATGGTCCGCTCGGCACCGACATCGCCGACGCTGACCGTGCTGGTCGGCGCGGTGCCGGCGAAGGTGTAGGTCGTGCCGGCGATGGCAGTGCCGGTCGTGCCGACCACAGCCGCCGTCGTCGAGCCCGAGCCGAGGGCCACGTCGCCGGCGTTGGCACCGGCCGTGGCGCCGTGACCGACCGCCACGCCGTCCGTCACCGAGGCCACCGCCTCCGGCCCGGCGGCGGTGCTGTCCGTGCCCGTCGCCTGGCTGTCGGCCAGGGTCGAGGTGGCGTGGAAGTACTTGATGCCGCCGCCATTGGTGATGTTGTCGACCTTGGTGTTCACCGTGTCGACCGAGGTATTGGTGGCGAAGAGCTGCGACCCGTTCACCGCGTCGGTCGAGGTGGCCGCGATCCGGCCGGCCGCGACATTGGTGATGGTCCGCTCGGCGCCAGCGCTGCCGACGCTGACCGTGCTGGTCGGCGCCGAGCCAGCGAAGTTGTAGGTGGTGCCGGCGATGGTGGTGCTGGCCGTGCCGACCGTTGCCGCCGTCACCGAGCCCGAGCCCAGTGCCACATCGCCCGCATTGCCAGCCGTGGCGCCGGAACCGAGCGCCGTCGCATCCGCCGCCGTGGCGCCGGCGCCGACGCCGGCCGCCAGCGCGTTGGTGCCAGTGGCGCCGTCATTGTTGTAGTTCGCGCCCGAGGTGCCGCCATCGTTGACGCTGTAGTAGTGCGTCAGCTTGCCGGTGATGGTCGTGACGTCGCTGGCGACGCTGTGCACCGCCGTGTTGGTGGCGAAGAGCTGCGAGCCGTTCACCGCGTCGGTCGAGGTGGCCGAGAGCCGCCCCGCCGCGACGTTGGTGATGGTCCGCTCCGCCCCCGCCGCACCGACGCTGACCGTGCTGGTCGGCGCCGTGCCGGCGAAGGTGTAGGTCGTGCCGGCGATGGTGGTGCCGGTCGTGCCGACCACAGCCGCCGTCGTCGAGCCCGAGCCGAGGGCCACGTCACCGACATTGGCACCGGCGGTCGCGCCGTGGCCGACCGCGACACCGTCCGTCACCGAGGCCACCGCCTCGGGGCCGGCGGCAGTGCTGTCCGTCCCCGTCGCCTGGCTGTCGGCCAGGGTCGAGGTGGCGTGGAAGTACTTGATCCCGCCGCCATTGGTGATGTTGTCGACCTTGGTGTTCACCGTGTCGACCGAGGTGTTGGTGGCGAAGAGCTGGCTGCCATTCACCGCATCGGTGGAGTCGATCGCGATCCGACCGGCCGCGACATTGGTGATGGTCCGCTCCGCACCCGCGGCGCCGACGCTGACCGTGCTGGTCGGCGTGGTGCCGGCGAAGTTGTAGGTCGTACCGGCGATGGTGGCGCTGGTCGTGCCGACCACAGCCGCCGTCGTCGAGCCCGAGCCGAGGGCCACGTCACCGACGTTGGCACTGGCGGTCGCGCCGTGGCCGACGGCGACGCCATCCGTCACCGAGGCCACCGCCTCGGGTCCGGCAGCGGTGCTGTCCGTGCCCGTCGCCTGGCTGTCGGCCAGGGTCGAGGTGGCGTGGAAGTACTTGATGCCGCCGCCGTTGGTGATGTTGTCGACCCTGGTGTTCACCGTGTCGACCGAGGTGTTGGTGGCGAAGAGCTGGCTGCCGTTCACCGCGTCGGTCGAGGTCGCCGCGATCCGACCGGCCGCCACATTGGTGATGGTCCGCTCCGCCCCCGGTGCGCCGACGCTGACCGTGCTGGTCGGCGCCGTGCCGGCGAAGTTGTAGGTCGTCCCGGCGATCGTCGTGCTCGGCGTGGCAACCGCTGCCGACGTCACCGAGCCCGAACCCAGGGCCACGGCGCCGGCATTGCCGGCCGTGGCGCCGGAGCCGAGCGCCGTCGCATCCGCCGCCGTGGCGCCGGCGCCGACGCCGGCCGCCAGCGAATTGAGGCCGGTGGCGCCGTCGTTGTCGTAGTTCGCGCCCTGGGTGCCGCCGTCGTTGACGCTGTAGTAATGCGTCAGCTTGCCGGTGATGGTGGTGACGTCGCTGGCGACGCTGTCGACCGCCGTGTTGGTGGCGAAGAGCTGGCTGCCATTCACCGCATCGGTCGAGGTGGCGGAG
>NZ_JBFRCU010000092.1:0-29165 GCF_052113205.1 Inquilinus sp. YAF38
GGCGCAGGCCGAGGCGGCGCGGCGCAGCCGGCTGGCGGCGCTGATCGCCCAGGGCGAACGCCTGGCCGCCGACCGCGACGAGTCGATGCACGAGCGCGAGGAGGTGGCGGTCGAGATCGCCGCCTTGCCCGACGGCGAGGCCCAGCGCCGGGCCGTCAGCGAGATCCGCTCGGCTCTGGCCGAGGCGCGGTCCGGGCTCGGCGCCCGGCAATCGGCGCTGKAGCGGCTCCAGCGCGAGGCCGGGGGCCGGCGCGGCCGGCTGCGCGCGATCGAGAGCGAGGTCCACGGTTGGGACAGCCGCGCGAGAGGCAGCGCCGACCGGCTGGCCGAGCTGGAAGCACGGCTGGAGGAGAGCCAGGCGACGCTGCTGGAGCTGGACGCCCGGCCGGCCGAGATCGCCGCCCGGCGCGAGACCCTGATCGGCCAGATCGACGAGGCCGAGCGCCGCCGCCGCATGGCCGCCGATGCGCTGGCGGTCGGCGAGCAGCGCCAGGAGGCCGCGGACCGTGCCCTGCGCGCCGCCGAATCCGCTTTGGCCGAATCGCGCGAGGCCCGGGTACGCGGCGAGGCGGCGGTGGTCGCCGCCCAGACCGCGGTCGAAGGGCTGCGCAGCCGCATCACCGAGCGGCTGGACTGCGCACCCGAGGCCGTGGCCGGCCTGGCCGGGCTGACTCCGGAATCACCGCTGCCCGATCAAGAGGACATCGCCCGCAAGCTCGACCGGCTGAACCGCGAGCGCGAGGGTATGGGCCCGGTCAATCTGCGGGCCGAGGTCGAGATCGTCGAGATCGAGTCCCAGCACACGCGGCTGTCGGCGGAGAAGGAGGACCTGACCGCCGCCATCGCCAAGCTGCGCCAGGGCATCGCCTCGCTGAACCGCGAGGCGCGGGAGCGGCTGGTGGCCAGCTTCGACGTGGTCGACGGCCATTTCCGGGCGCTGTTCACCCGGCTGTTCGGCGGCGGCAAGGCGCAGCTGGCCCTGACCGACACCGAGGACCCGCTGGAGGCGGGACTGGAGATCTTCGCCAGCCCGCCGGGCAAGAAGCTGCAGCACCTGTCGCTGCTGTCGGGCGGCGAGCAGGCGTTGACGGCGGCGGCGCTGATCTTCGCCGTGTTCCTGACCAACCCGGCGCCGATCTGCGTGCTGGACGAGGTCGACGCGCCGCTCGACGACGCCAATGTCGACCGCCTGTGCACCCTGCTGGGCGAGCTGGCGGAGGGCGGCCGCACCCGTTTCCTGATCATCACCCATCACCGCATGACCATGGCGCGGGTGAACCGGCTCTACGGCGTCACCATGATCGAGCGCGGCGTCAGCCAGCTGGTCTCGGTCGACCTAGAGCAGGCCATCCGCCACGCCCAGCCGCATCAGCAGGAGCTGGCGATCTGAGAGCTGACCGCCTCACCAGAGGCGGGTGACGACGCCATCGAACACGGCGTCGGCCGAAATCAACAGCAGGTCGTGATGGGCCGCGCTGGCGGCCAGCAGACGGTCGAAGGGGTCGCGATGCGGCCAATTCATCGTGGCCGCCTGCAGGCAGATGGCTGGCGTCAACTCGATGATACTGCCGCCCTGCTCCTCCAGGATCCCGATGAGCCGGGGTATGAACGGCTCCATAGCTGGCCATTTTCCCAGCCGCACCTTCTGCCCGATCTCGAAGAACGAGACTGGGCTCAGCAACACGGTTTGCGCCCGTGCGATCGTGGTCCGGGCCTTGTCCGACAGCCGCTCGCGCTCCGATAGAGTCCAGGCCCAGACGTGAGTGTCGAGCAGGACGCCCTTCACCGACCGCCTTCCCAGGCGGTCAGGTCGTCTTCGTCGAGCGGCTCGAAGAAGTCCGGCGACGGCCCCTCCAGCTGCCCTTCGAGGATGCCGATCTGGAACTTGCCCTGCGAAATCGCAACAAGCTTGACCACCGGTTTGCGTCCCTTAGCGATCACGACCTCTTCGCCGGCTAGAGCCGCGTCGATGAGCTTCGACAGGTTGGTTTTCGCTGCGTGCACGGTGAATTGCATCGGTTCCTCCGTCCGATAGTCAAGTTAGCTAATCATCCGCTCTTAGTCAAGTTAGCTAACCTGATTGCTGTCGTCCCATGAAACATGGTTGTTCCGGATAGCGGTGCTGAGGGGTGAGGAGGCGGGAGGCCCGATCGCGAACCCGGCTCTCACGGACTTACGGCTCCGTCTGGTCCACCTTGACCAGCACCTTGTCGATGCGGTTGCCGTCGAGGTCGATGACTTCGTAGCGCACGCCGTTCTCGACGAAGCTTTCGGCCACCTTCGGCAGGTGGCCGAGGTGCCAGAGCACGAAGCCGGCCAGGGTCTGGTAGTCGCCGTCCTCCGAGCGCAGGCCGCGCAGGCGCAGCAGCCGCTCGACCTCGTCGATCGGCGTCATCGCATCGACCAGCCAGCTGCCGTCGTCGCGCCGCACGATCGAATAGCCGGCGGCGTCGATGGTCAGGTCGCCGACCTCGCCGGCGATCGCCGACAGGATGTCGGTCGGCGTCACCACCCCTTCGACGCTGCCGTATTCGTCGACCACCACGGCGAGATGGATCGGCGCGCTGCGGAAGGTCTGCAGCAGCTTCAGCGCCGGGGTGCCGTCCGGCACCACCAGCGGCGGCCGCATGGTCTCGGCCACGTCGAACGGGCCGCCGCCGAGCAGGCGGTCGAGCAGGTCCTTGGTCTGGATCACGCCTTCCAGCTCATCCAGCGAGCCGCGGGCCACCGGAAAGCGGCTGCAGCCGCTCGCGGCGATAGTCTTGCGGATCTCGTCCGCGCTGTCCTCGAGATCGACCCAGACCACCTCGTGCCGCGGCGTCATGATCGACCGCGCCGACCGATCGGCCAGGCGCAGCACGCCTTCGATCATCTCGCGCTCGGCCTCGACGAAGACACCGGCCTCGGTGCCCTCGGCGATCATCGACTTCACCTCCTCCTCCGTCACCGTCTGGGCGGGAACGGCCGAGACGCCGAGCAGGCGCAGCACCAGCTCGGTCGAGCGCTGCAGCAGCCAGACGATCGGGGCGCCGACCGCCGCCACCGTCTGCATCGGCCGGGCGACGCGGGCGGCGATGCCCTCGGCGTGGTTCAGCGCGATCCGCTTCGGCACCAGCTCGCCGATGATCAGCGAGAAATAGGTGATGGCGATCACCACCAGGGCGAAGGACAGCCCGTCGGCCCAGGGGCCGACCACCGGCAGGGTCCGCATCCAGTCGCGCAGCGGCACCGACAGGGTGGCGCCGCCGAAGGCGCCGGCGAAGATGCCGACCAGAGTGATGCCGACCTGCACGGTCGACAGCAGACGGTTCGGATCCTCGGCCAGGGCGAGGGCGGCGCGGGCGCCGCGATGGCCCTGTTCGGCCATGCCCTGCAGCCGGGCGCGGCGGGCGGAGACCAGCGCCAGTTCCGACATCGCGAAAAAGGCGTTGATCAGGATGAGAAGCACGACGATGACGAGTTCGACGATCATCGGCGGCCGCTAGACGGAGGTTCGTCCGTCTCTTCGCTGTGGGAAGCTGGCATAATGCCGGCTGAGATACCCGGTCGGGCGCCCCCGCGTCCACCGTCATGCCGATAATATTCGGCGGAACGGCGGCCGGCGGGGGGCAGATCTGCCAGGATCAGGGCCGTTACACCGGCATCCCGATCATCATCTGGAACTCTCGGCGCAGCTGCGGCTCGTCGCGGAAGGCGCCGATCATGCAGCTGGTCACCATCTGGGTGCCGTGCTTGTGCACGCCGCGCGTGGTCATGCAATGGTGCTGCGACGACACCATGATCGCCACGCCGCGCGGCTTCAGCACCTGGTCGATCGCCGAGGCGATCTGCGCCGTCAGCCGCTCCTGGATCTGCAGCCGCTTGGCATAGGCGTCGACCACCCGCGCCAGCTTGGAGATGCCGACCACCCGCCGGTCCGGCAGATAGGCGACATGCGCCTTGCCGATGATCGGCACCATGTGGTGCTCGCAATGCGACTCGAAGTCGATGTCGCGCAGCAGCACCATCTCGTCATAGCCCTCGACCTCCTCGAAGGTGCGGGACAGCAGTTCGACCGGGTCCTGGGCGTAGCCGCGGAAGAACTCCTCGTAAGACTTCACCACCCGCTTCGGCGTGTCTCGCAGCCCCTCCCGCCCGATATCCTCGCCGGCCCAGCGCAGCAGCACGCGCACCGCTTCCTCGGCCTCTGACCGGCTCGGGCGATGCTCGGCCGCGCGCGTCGGCTGCGCTGCGACGTTGGCCGCCACGGGGGTGAAGGGGTTGCGGGTCATGATGCCGGCTTCTCCGGGCGGTTGTCGTTGTCGGTGCTGGTCCAGTTAGGACTTTGGTCTGTCACATCAGTTCAATCGGATCGTGCGATGCGGGCTGTCCAGCGAAAAAGCGGGGATCGCCACGTCGAAGCGCTCGCCCGACGGGGTCTCCATCTGATAGGTGCCGACCATGATGCCCGACGGTGTCGCGATCGGCGCCCCGCTGGTGTACTGGAACGCCTTGCCCGGCTCGATCACCGGCTCGACCCCGACCACGCCGGGGCCCCGCACCTCCTGCACCCGGCCGGACTCGTCGGTGATCTGCCAGTAGCGGCTGCGCAGCTGCACCCGCTCGCGCCCGTGATTGACGATGCGGACATGATAGGCCCAGACGTAGTGATTCTCGTCGGGGGAGGATTGGTCCTCGAGATAGGTCGGCTCGACCGACACCTCGATCGCCCGGGTTTCCGCAGTGTACATGTCGTCGATCCGCTGGCGGGCGCCTTCGCGCCGTGATCCCGATCTGACTATATGGGACGCTGCGGCGTCGCGTCCAATTGCGACGCGACCGGCGACTCGAATCCGATCTCGACCCGGTCATTGGCCGGCTCCGCCTGGCCCGGCGGGGCGGGCAGCAGCGGATCGGCCGCGCCGGCGCCGGCGACCGTGATTCGAGCCGGCGCAATTCCGGCCGCCCGCAACCGCGCCGCCACCAGCCTGGCCCGCTGCAGCGACAGGCGCTGGGCGGCTGCCGGGTCGCTGCCGGCATCGGCATGGCCGGTGACGATCAGGCGCGGCGCAGGTCCCTTGGCGCGGCGCCGGGCATCCTCGACCACCGCGGCGGCAACGGCGGCGGTGCCGTCCGGCGCCATCCCGGTCTTGCCGGGCAGGAAAAAGACGTAGCGGATATCGGCCGAAAGCGCCCGGTCCACCGGCACCGAATCGGGCAGCTCGACCCAGTCGCTGCGCGATGGCACGCACCCCGCCAAGCCTGCCAGAGCCACACATGCCAGCACCGCAACGATCCGCATCGTCCCCGTCGTCCTGTTTCCGTCTCACGTCCAGCATAGGGCGTCGCCATGGCGGCGGCGAGGCGGCATTCCCGCCTCGCCTCGATCGACGGTTGGCCGGAGCGGACCGAGATGGCTACCATGCCCGCCGTCGAAGCAGCGCCAATGAGGATCATGCGCATCGCCATCATCGGAGCCGGGTTCACCGGCTGCCTGCTCGCGGTCCAGCTCCTGCGCCGCTCGGCCGGGGCGGCGAAGGTCGTGCTGATCGAGCGCGGCGGCCCGCCCGGCCGCGGCATGGCCTATGGCACGCCGCACCCGGCGCATCTGCTGAACGTCCGCACCGCCAACATGAGCGCGTTCCCGGACCAGCCGGAGGATTTCCAGAGCTGGGCCCGGGCGCATGGCGCCGGCGACCAGCCCTATCTGCCGCGCCGCTTCTATGGCGACTACATCGGCGAGACCCTGGCCGCCGCCGGGCGCGACTTCCCCGGCGGGCTGACCATGCTGGCGGACGCCGCGGTGGGGCTGGACCGTGACGCCGCCGGGGTGACGGTGCGCCTCGCCTCCGGCCGCACCGAGCCGGCCGACATCGCGGCGCTGTGCACCGGCAACGCGGCGCCCTCGGCCCCGGTGGCGCTGCCGGATGCGCCCGGGCGGATCCTGGTCGGGCCGGAGGATGCCTGCCTGCCCTCGATCCTGCCGGACGAGACCGTGCTGATCCTCGGCACCGGCCTGACCATGATCGACATCGCCGCCGGCCTGGCGGCACAGGAGCATCGCGGCCGCGTCCTGGCGCTGTCGCGGCGCGGCCTCTTGCCCCGGCCGCATCGCGACCTCGCCAGCAGGCCGGCGGCGCTCGACGCCGCGGAGTTCGTCGGCCGGCCGGCGCTGGCGGTCCTGCGCCGTCTGCGTGTCCTGTGCCGCGAGGCGGAGGCGGCGGGCGGCGACTGGCGCGCGGTGATCGACGGGCTGCGCCCCTTCACCCAGAAGCTGTGGCAGGGCTGGGACGAGACCGAGGCGGGGCGCTTCCTGCGCCATCTGCGGCCCTGGTGGGACGTGCACCGGCACCGGGTAGCGCCGGCGATCGCCGACCGGGTCGGCGCGATGATCGCCTCGGGCCAGTTGCAGGTGCTGGCGGGACGACTGCGCACGGTCGCGCCGACGGAGGACGGGCTGACGGTCACCTTGCGCCGCCGCGGCGGCGCAGCCGACGAGACCAGGGCGATCTGCCGCCTGGTCCTGGCCAGCGGGCCGGAGACCGACCCGGCGCGAACCGACGACCCGCTGCTGCGCTCGCTGATCGCCGGTGGCGCGGTGCGGCCGGATCGGCTGCGGCTCGGCCTCGACGTCGATGCCGACGGCCGGCTGATCGGTCATGACGGCCAACCCTCGCGCCGGCTCTACGCGCTCGGGCCCCCGACGCGCGGCGCCTTCTGGGAGATCACGGCGGTGCCGGACATCCGCAAGCAATGCGCCGAGGTGGCGGCGGCGATCCTCGCCGGCGACACCGTCCCGGCCCCGGCCAAGCCCGGCTTCGACCCGGGGATCTGACGAAGGGGAGCGGTTCAGGGCCTCCCAATCCCTCAAAACTGTCATGCCCGGGCTTGACCCGGGCATCCAGTGGATCTCGACGATTCCTGGATTGCCGGGTCAAGCCCGGCAATGACAATGGAGGGATTCAGAGATCGTTTGGAAATGCGCTGGTGTGAGTCGACTGGCGGTGGTTTCGAGAACCGGAGCGCAGCGGACGTTGGTCCGTGAGCACCGGAAGCGGAGAAACCGCCGCCAGGCGGCCGCACCAGTAGCGTTTACAAATGATCTCTACCGCACCTTCCCTTCCTTCCAGGCCTGCAGCAGGCTGTCATAGGCCACGGTCTGGCCCTTCTCCTTCTCGTTCGCCAGCTTCGGCTTCGGCGCGCCGGGCGCGTCGAACCATTCCTGGGCGGTCTTCTCCTCGTTCAGCTTCGGCCCGCAATCGCCGAGATTGCCGGCCCGCTCCAGCCGGCCCAGCACCTGGTCCTGCTGCTTGGCCAGGTTGTCCATCGCCTGCTGCGGCGTGACCTCGCCGGTCACCGCCTCGGCCACGTTCTGCCACCACAGCTGCGCCAGCCGCGGATAGTCGGGAACGTTGGTGCCGGTCGGGGTCCAGGCGACGCGTGCCGGGCTGCGGTAGAACTCGACCAGCCCGCCCAGCTTCGGCGCCATCTCGTCCATCGCCTTGGAGCGGATATCGCTGTCGCGGATCGGGGTCAGGCCGACCTGCAGCTTCTTCAGCGAGGTCGATTTGCAGATGCAGAACTGGCCGTACAGCCAGGCCGCCTTGCGCCGCTCCGGCGGGGTGCTCTTCAAGAGCGTCCAGGAGCCGCAATCCTGGTAGCCCAGCTTCATCCCCTCCTCCCAGTACGGGCCGTGCGGCGAGGGCGCCATGCGCCATTTCGGCGTGCCGTCCTCGTTCACCACCGGCAGGCCCGGCTTGGACAGGTCGGCGGTGAAGGCGGTGTACCAGAAGATCTGCTGGGCGATGTTGCCCTGGCCCGGCACCGGCCCGGCCTCGGAGAAGGTCATGCCGGCGGCCTCGGGCGGGGCGTACGCCTTCAGCCACTCGATGTACTTGGTCAGCGCGTACACCGCCGCAGGGCCATTGGTATCGCCGCCGCGGGTGACGCTGGAGCCGGCGGGGCGGCAGCCTTCCACCCGGATGCCCCATTCGTCGACCGGCAGGCCGTTCGGGATGCCCTTGTCGCCGGCGCCGGCCATCGACAGCCAGGCGTCGGTGAAGCGCCAGCCCAGCGACGGGTCCTTCTTGCCGTAGTCCATATGGCCCCAGACGCGGACGCCGTTGATCTCCTTCACCTTGTTGGTGAAGAAGTCGGCGATGTCCTCATAGGCCGACCAGTTCACCGGCACGCCCAGGTCGTAGCCGTACGCCGCCTTGAACTGCTCCTGCAGCTTCGGGTCGGTGAACCAGTCGTAGCGGAACCAGTACAGGTTGGCGAACTGCTGGTCCGGGATCTGGTACAGCTTACCGTCCGGCGCGGTGGTGAAGCTCTTGCCCATGAAGTCGTCGACGTCGAGCGTCGACAGCGTCACGTCCTTGCCTTCACCGGCCATGTAGTCGGACAGCGGAATGGCCTGGCCGTAGCGGAAATGCGTGCCGATCAGGTCGCTGTCGTTGACGTACGCGTCGTAGATGTTCTGGCCGGACTGCATCTGGGTCTGCAGCTTCTCGATCACGTCGCCTTCCTGAATCAGGTCGTGCTTCAGGTTGATGCCGGTGATCTCGGAGAAGGCGCGGGCCAGCGTCTTCGACTCGTATTCATGGGTGGTGATCGTCTCCGACACCACGTTGATGTCCATGCCGCGATAGGGTTCGGCCGCCTTGATGAAGAACTCCATCTCCTTCATCTGCTGGTCCTTGGTCAGCGTCGAAGGCTGGAATTCGGTGTCGATCCACTTCTTGGCATTGGCGGTCAGCTCCTCCGCCGTGGCCGCGAAGGCCCGGCGGGCGAAGCCCGGCATGGCGATGGCGGCGCCGAGCGCGGAGGCGCCGCGCAGCAGGTCACGGCGGTGGACCGGGAACCCGCCCGGCCCGTGCAGCATCTTGGTCATGATCTCTCCCCGTCTCTACGTCTGTTGAAACCAGCACTTCCTGCCCCGGAGGCCGGGGCCGGCCCGGACAAAATCATCCGAACCGCATCACCGCGATCATCCAAACGACGGCGATCGCGAAGCCGTACCAGAGGCTGCCCGAGGCCAGCCCGACCCAGGCGAGATGAATGTAGGCGGCGCCGAGCAGACCGATGAACAGCCGGTCGCCGCGAGTGGTTGTCAGCGGCAGGAAGCCGCGCCGGGGCACCGAGGGCGAGGCCAGCTGCCACGCCGTCATGGCGACGAGCAGCGCCGCGATGCCGCAGAAGAACCAGGCGGTGGGCGGCGTCCAGGCCATCCAGTCGAGGGTCATGGCGCTGCCTCCTCACACCCGGCCCAGGGCGAAGCCCTTGGCGATGTAGTTGCGGACGAACCAGATCACGATCGCACCGGGCACGATGGTCAGCACGCCGGCGGCGGCCAGCAGCGACCAGTCCATGCCGGAGGCGCTGACCGTGCGGGTCATGGTGGCGGCGATCGGCTTGGCCTCGACCGAGGTCAGGGTGCGGGCCAGCAGCAGCTCGACCCAGGAGAACATGAAGCAGAAGAAGGCGGTGACGCCGATGCCGCCGCGGATCAGCGGCACGAAGATGGTCAGGAAGAAACGCGGGAAGGAGTAGCCGTCGATGTAGGCGGTCTCGTCGATCTCCTTCGGGATGCCCGACATGAAGCCTTCCAGGATCCACACCGCCAGCGGCACGTTGAACAGGCAATGCGCCAGCGCCACGGCATAGGGCGTATCGATCAGCCCGAAGGCGGAATAAAGCTGGAAGAACGGCAGCAGGAACACCGCCGGCGGCGACATCCGGTTCGACAGCAGCCAGAAGAACATGTGGGTGTCGCCGACGAAGCGGTACCGGCTGAAGGCGTAGGCGGCCGGCAGCGCCACCAGCAGCGAGATCACCATGTTCATCAGCACATAGGTGATCGAGTGGATGTAGCCCGAATACCAGGACTGGTCGGTGAAGATGGTGACGTAGTTGGCGAAGGTCACCTTGTGCGGGAACAGGGTGAAGCCGGACAGGATCTCCTGGTTCTCCTTCAGCGACATGCTGACCAGCCAGTAGATCGGCAGCAGCAGGAACAGCATGTACAGGACCAGGATGACGGCGCGGGTGCGTGGACTC
This sequence comes from Inquilinus sp. YAF38, assembly GCF_052113205.1. Classification (NCBI taxonomy): domain Bacteria; kingdom Pseudomonadati; phylum Pseudomonadota; class Alphaproteobacteria; order Rhodospirillales; family Rhodospirillaceae; genus Inquilinus; species Inquilinus sp. YAF38. The sequence continues at coordinate 10,039 of NZ_JBFRCU010000092.1, forward strand.
ATGACGCGTCGCCTTTCCCGAGATTGGTGATCACCGTGTAGAACAGCCAGGAGAACAGCAGGATGATCAGGAAGTAGATCAGCGAGAACGCCGCCGCCGGGCCGAGATCGAACTGGCCGACCGCCATCTTGGTCAGCTCCTGGCTCAGGAAGGTGGTGGCGTTGCCGGGCCCGCCGCCGGTCAGGACGAACGGCTCGGTGTAGATCATGAAGCTGTCCATGAAGCGCAGCAGCAGCGCGATCAGCAGCACGCCCATCATCTTCGGCAGCTGGATGTAGCGGAACACCGCCCAGCGCGAGGCGCCGTCGATCCGCGCCGCCTGGTAGAAGGCATCCGGGATCGAGCGCAGGCCGGCATAGCCGAGCAGCGCGACCAGCGAGGTCCAGTGCCAGACATCCATCACCAGTACGGTGATCCAGGCGTCGAACGGATCGCCGGTGTAGTTGTAGTCGATGCCCAGGCGGTTGATCAGCACGCCGGCCAGGCCGATGTCGGGCCGGGCGAAGATCTGCCAGATGGTGCCGACCACGTTCCAGGGAATCAGCAGCGGCAGCGCCAGCACCACCAGGGTGACGGACACGGCCCAGCCCCGCGCGGGCATGCACAGCGCCACCAGAACGCCGAGCGGGATCTCGATCGCCAGCACGCAGAAGCTGAAGATCAGCTGCCGGCCAAGTGCCGCCTGCAGCCGGTCGTCCTGCAGCACCTGCTCGAACCATTCGGTGCCGACGAAGACGCCCTGGCCGGGGCCGAAGATGTCCTGCACCGAATAGTTCACGACCGTCATCAGCGGGATGATGGCGCTGAACGCGACCAGCAGCACGACCGGGACGACCAGGAACCAGGCGGCGTTGTTCGGGGTCTTGTCCATGATCAGCCCACCAGCCTGCCGTCGGCATAGAGAAGCGTGCGCTCCGGCGGGAAGCGCAGATGCGCGGTGTCGGCCGGAACGGCGCGGCCCTCGGCCACCTTGGCCTTCACCGTCGCGGCGCCGAGCCGCAGCGTGACGATCAGATGGGTGCCCAGGTCCTCGACCGCGGTCACCGCCGCCGGGATGCCGCTGTCGGCGATCTCCAGGAACTCCGGCCGGATGCCGAGTTCGAGCTTGCCGGTGGCCTGTCCGATCCCGGCGAGCGCCGAGTCCGACAACGGGATGCGGGCACCGTCGACCACCGCGTCGCCCTGGTCGACGGTGCAGGGCAGCAGGTTGATGCCGGGGCTGCCGATGAAGTAGCCGACAAAGGTGTGGGCCGGCCGCTCGAACAGCTCCTGCGGGGTGCCCAGCTGCACCACCTGGCCGTCATACATGACGATCACCTCGTCGGCGAAGGTCAGCGCCTCAAGCTGGTCGTGGGTGACGTAGATCAGGCTGGTCCGCACCTGCTCGTGCACCTCCTTCAGCTTGCGCCGGAGCTGCCATTTCAGATGCGGGTCGATCACCGTCAGCGGCTCGTCGAACAGAATGGCGGCGACGTCCTTGCGCACCAGGCCGCGGCCGAGCGAGATCTTCTGCTTTTCGTCGGCGTCGAGGCCGCGGGCGCGGCGCTTCAGCACCGGCGTCAGCTCCAGCATCTCGGCGACCTCGGCGACGCGGGCGTCGATCTCGGGCCGGGGCAGCTTGCGGTTGCGCAGCGGGAAGGCCAGGTTCTCGGCCACCGTCATGGTGTCGTAGACCACCGGGAACTGGAACACCTGGGCGATGTTGCGCTGCTCCGGCGACGCCTGGGTAACGTCGCGGCCGTCGAACAGGATCTGGCCCTGGCTCGGCGTCACCAGGCCGGAGATGATGTTCAGCAGCGTGGTCTTGCCGCAGCCGGACGGGCCGAGCAGGGCATAGGCGCGGCCGCTCTGCCAGACCATGTCCATCGGCCGCAGCGCATAATCCGCCGGATCCGTCGGGTTCGGCTTGTAGCTGTGCGCCAGGGCCTTGAGGTCGATGCGGGCCATGCTGTCACCTGGTCCGGGCGGGGGCGGCGGCGAGCCGCCCGGCCGGGTCGAAGACGTAGATCCGAGCGGGATCGATCGCGACCGTCAGCGGCTCGCCCAGCGGGTGCTTGTGCACCCCGGTCTGCTGCGCCACCCAGGGCCGGTCGCCGAAATGGAAATGGACATAGGTCTCGGAGCCGCTGATCTCCGCCAGCTCGACCCGGGTGGTCACCGAGGCCTCGCCCGGGCCGCCGGTGCCGAGGCGGAGATGGCCCGGCCGCACGCCCACGGTGCAGGGACCCGCCGCCAGCCCGGCCAGATGACCGGCCAGCGGCACGGCGACGCCATCGGCCAGGCGCAGGGTGCCGTCCGCCACCTCGGCCGGGCCGATGTTCATCGGCGGGTCGCTGAACACCTCGGCCACCCTGGTCGAGGCCGGGTGCTGGAACACCTCGACCGTCGGCCCGATCTGCAGCAGCCGGCCTTCATCGAGCACCGCGGTGCGGCCGCCCAGGATCAGCGCCTCGGCCGGCTCGGTGGTGGCGTAGACCACGATCGCCTTGCCGCGCCGGAAGATCTCCGACAGCTCGGCCCGCAGCTCCTCGCGCAGCTTGTAGTCGAGATTGACCAGCGGCTCGTCCAGCAGCAGCAGGCCGGCATCCTTCACCAGGGCGCGGGCGATTGCGGTGCGCTGCTGCTGGCCGCCCGACAGCTCGCCCGGCAGCCGCGTCAGGAACCGGTCGATCCGCAGCATCGCCGCGGTCTCGCGCACCCGGCGGTCGATCTCGGCGCGGGCGAGACCCTTGAGGCGCAGCGGCGAGGCGATGTTGTCGTAGACCGTCTTCGACGGGTAGTTGATGAACTGCTGATAGACCATGGCGACATCGCGGTTGCGTACCGAGGTGCCGGTGACGTCGCGGCCATCGACCAGGACGCGGCCGCGGCCCGGCCGCTCCAGCCCCGCCATCAGCCGCATCAGCGTGGTCTTGCCGGCCTGGGTGCGGCCCAGCAGCACGGTCAGCGTGCCGGGCTCCAGCACCAGGTCGAGCGGATGGATGTGGGTCTCCGCCCCGACCTCCCGGGTCACGCTTTCGAGAACGAGCGTCACGACGCGGCCCTTTCCTCGGTACGGGAGTTGCGGGCCCTGAGCCAGTCGTCGATCAAGCCATGCGCCTCCGCCGGAATGTGCAGCCCCAGCTTGGACCGGCGCCACAGCACGTCGGCGGCGGTGCGGGCCCATTCCTGATCGACCAGATAGTCCAGCTCGGCCTCGGTCAGGCCGACGCCGAAATCGCGGCCGAGATCCTCCAGGCTCTGGGCCGGCCCCAGCAGCCGGTCGACACGGGTGCCATAGGCGCGGGCCAGGCGGCGGGCCAGCGGCTCCGGCAGCCAGGGCCGGGCGGCGCGCAGCTTCGCCAGGAAGCCCTCGAAATCGGCGTCCGGGATGTCGCCGCCCGGCAGTGGCGCCGCGGCGGTCCAGGGCGCACCCTTGATGCCCAGCACCGGCGCCAGCTTCTCCAGCGCGTGCTCGGACAGGCGGCGGAAGGTGGTGATCTTGCCGCCGAACACCGACAGGGCCGGCGCCTGGCCTTCGGGCGCATCCAGCTCCAGCACATAATCGCGCGTCGCCTCGGAGGCGCTGGAGGAACCATCGTCATAGAGCGGCCGCACGCCGGCATAGCTCCACACCACGTCGTCCGGTGTCGGGCCGGCGGCGAAGCAGCGGCCGACCGCCTCGCACAGATAGGCCGTCTCCTCCGGCGTGATGCCGACGCCGGCCGGGTCGCCCTGGTAGTCGAGGTCGGTGGTGCCGATCAGCGAGAACTTTCCTTCATAGGGGATGACGAAGACGATGCGCCGGTCGGCATTCTGCAGGATGAAGGCTTCGGGCCCATCATACAGCCGCGGCACCACGATGTGGCTGCCCTTGACCAGCCGCACGCTGGACGCGCCCGGCAGGCCGACCGTGTCGTTCAGCACATGCTTGACCCAGGGGCCGCCGGCATTGACCAGGCCGCGGGCCGCGACCTGGCGCTCGCCGCCGTCGGCGCTGCGGAGCGTGGCGGTCCAGCGGCCGTTCTCGCGCTGCGCCTGGACGCATTCGGTGCGGGTCAGGATCTCGGCGCCGCGCTCCTTTGCGTCCAGCGCCGCCAGCGTCACCATGCGGGCGTCGTCGACCCAGCAGTCGGAATATTCGAAACCGCGCGTCAGATGCGGCCGCAATACCCGGCCGATGGCGCCGCCGCGCAGCTTCAGCCCGTGGCTGGCCGGCAATAGCTTGCGGCCGCCGAGATGGTCGTACAGGAACAGCCCCAGTCGCACCATCCAGGCCGGCCGCATCGACCGATCGTGCGGCAGCACGAATCGGAGCGGCCAGATGATGTGCGGCGCCGCGCGCAGCAGCACCTCGCGCTCCATCAGCGCCTCGCGGACCAGGCGGAACTCGTAATATTCGAGATAGCGCAGCCCGCCATGGATCAGCTTGGTCGAGGCCGAGGAGGTGGCCCCGGCCAGATCCCCCTTCTCGCACAGCAGGACGGAGAGGCCGCGCCCGGCCGCATCGCGAGCGATGCCGACGCCGTTGACGCCGCCGCCGATGACCAGGAGGTCGTACAGCACCTCAGCCACGTTTCCTGCCTTTGTTTGCGGCTGCGCCGCTTTCGATATTCGCAAACGAAAATCTGCCTTGGCTTCCGGTTGGATGCAATCGGAATTCATGGCGAATGCGCAGGATTTCGTCTGCAAGGCCATCTTGCATGCGCGAAAGCGAATGTTTATCAACGTTTTATATAGGTGGAATATAGGTCGATCGATGAGATTTTATGTGAAATAGAGATTGCGTTCGTCGCAGTTCCTCGCCTTACTGTGGCCGACGCCGCCACACCACCAATCAACCGAACATCGGAGGTCGAGTCATGCGGTTCATGACCACTCGGCTGCTGGCCGCGGCGGCCATCGCGCTGGCTGCGGCCACGGCGCATGCGGCCGACATCAAGCTGCTCAACGTCTCCTACGACCCGACGCGCGAGCTGTACAAGCAGGTCAACGCCGCCTTTGCCGAGCAGTGGAAGGCGAAGTCCGGCGACACCCTGACCATCGAGGCCTCGCATGGCGGCTCCGGCGCCCAGGCGCGCTCGGTGATCGACGGGCTGCAGGCCGACGTCGTCACTCTGGCACTGGCCTACGACGTCGACGCGATCGCCAACAAGGGGTTGATCGACAAGGCCTGGCAGGCCCGCCTGCCGAACAACAGCGCGCCCTACACCTCGACCATCGTGTTCCTGGTGCGCAAGGGCAACCCGAAGGGGATCAAGGACTGGCCCGACCTGGCCAAGGAGGGCGTCCAGGTGATCACCCCGAACCCGAAGACCTCGGGCGGGGCGCGCTGGAACTACCTCGCCGCCTGGGGCTATGCCCTGAAGCAGCCCGGCGGCAGCGATCAGACGGCCCAGGACTTCGTGCGGAAGATCTTCGCCAATGTCCCGGTGCTGGACACCGGCGCCCGCGGCTCAACCACCACCTTCGTCCAACGCGGCATCGGCGACGTGCTGATCGCCTGGGAGAACGAGGCCTTCCTGGCGGTGAAGGAGCTGGGGCCGGACGAGTTCGACATCGTCGTGCCGTCGGTCTCGATCCTGGCCGAACCGACGGTCGCGGTGGTCGACAAGGTGGTCGACGCCCGCGGCACCCGCGCCGTGGCCCAGGCCTATCTCGAATTCCTGTACTCGCCCGAAGGGCAGGAGCTGGCGGCCAAGAATTTCTACCGGCCGCGGTCGCCCGACGTGGCGGCGAAGTACAAGGACAGCTTCCCGGCGATCAATCTGTTCACCATCGATGATCTCTTCGGTGGCTGGCAGAAGGCCCAACAGGCACACTTCTCGGATGGCGGCACCTTCGATCAGATCTACCGAAAGGGCTAGGGACACTCCACCCCCGGCGGCGCGCCATGTCGGCGTGCTGCCGGGATTCGGGCTGACCCTCGGCTTCTCCCTCACCTATCTCGCGCTCCTGGTCCTGCTGCCGCTGGTCGCGCTGGTCATCCGACCCTGGGAGCTCGGGGTCGAGGGCGTCTGGCGGGTGGTGTCCTCGGAACGCACCCTGGCGGCGCTCAAGGTCAGCTTCGGCCTGGCGCTGGCGGCGGCGGCGGTGAACGTGGTGTTCGGCACCCTGGTCGCCTGGGTGGTGACGCGCTACCGCTTCTGGGGCCGACCCCTGATGAACGCGCTGATCGACCTGCCCTTCGCCCTGCCGACGGCGGTGGCGGGCATCGCGCTGGCCGCGCTGTACTCGCCCAAGGGCTGGCTCGGCGGGCCCTTGATGCAGGTCGGCATCAAGGCCGCCTTCGGGCCGCCCGGGATCTTCATCGCGCTGGTCTTCATCGGCCTGCCCTTCGTGGTGCGGACGGTCGAGCCGGTGCTGGAGGACCTCGACCGCGAGATCGAGGAGGCCGCCGCCACGCTCGGCGCCCGGCGCTGGCAGGTGGTGTGGCGGGTGGTGCTGCCGCTGCTGTCGCCGGCGATCCTGACCGGCTTCATCCTGGCCTTCGCCCGCGCGGTCGGCGAATACGGCTCGGTCATCTTCATCGCCGGCAACATTCCGGGCGTGTCCGAGATCGCGCCGCTGCTGATCGTGATCCGGCTCGAGGAGTACGACTATGCCGGCGCCGCCACGATCGGCGCGGTGATGCTGGCCGCCTCCTTCGTCATCATCCTGGTCGTCAACCTGCTGCAGCGTTGGAGCCGCAAATGGGCGGACTGACCCGTACGCTGGCGGCGGCGCGCACCCGGCTGAAGCCCACCGAGCGGCCGTGGGAGGAGCCGGCCGGCATCCGCCTGGCGCTGATCGCCATCGCCGTGATCTTCCTCGGCGTGTTCCTGGTGCTGCCCCTGGCCGTGGTGCTGACCGAGGCGATGCGCCGCGGCATCGACGCCTATCTCGAGGGCATCGGCAGCGACGATTCTTTGGCAGCGATCCGTCTGACCCTGACCGTCGCGGCCATCGCCGTGCCGCTGAACACGATCTTCGGCCTGGCCACCGCCTGGGCGATCGCCAAGTTCGAGTTCCCGGGCAAGAGCCTGCTGACCACCTTCGTCGACCTGCCCTTCTCGGTCTCGCCGGTGATCTCCGGCCTGATCTACGTGCTGCTGTTCGGCGCGAACGGCTGGTTCGGGCCGTTCCTGGAGGCGCATGGCATCCGGGTGATCTTCACCGTCACCGGTCTGGTGATCGCCACCATCTTCGTCACCCTGCCCTTCGTGGCGCGCGAGCTGATCCCGCTGATGCAGGAGCAGGGCACCGACGAGGAAGAGGCGGCGGTGCTGCTGGGCGCCAGCGGCTGGCAGACCTTCTTCCGGGTCACCCTGCCCAACGTCAAATGGGCGCTGCTGTACGGCGTGCTGCTGTGCAACGCCCGGGCAATGGGCGAGTTCGGCGCCGTCTCGGTCGTTTCCGGCCATATCCGCGGCCAGACCAACACCATGCCGCTGCAGGTCGAGATCCTCTACAACGAGTATAATTTCGTCGGCGCCTTTGCCGTCGCCTCGCTGCTGGCCGGCTTGGCCTTGGTGACGCTGGTGCTGAAGACCCTGCTCGAATGGCGGTTCCGGTCGGACCGCTTCGACTCCGCGGAGAGCTGATGCCGATCGCCATCCAAGGCCTGACCAAGCGCTTCGGCCCGGTCTATGCGCTCAACGGCATCGAGCTGGAGGTGCCGGACCGCGCCTTCGTCGCCCTGCTCGGCCCCTCCGGCTCGGGCAAGACCACGCTGCTGCGCATCGTCGCCGGGCTGGAGCGCGCGGATGCCGGGCAGATCCTGGTCGACGGCGCCGACATCGCTGCCGTGCGGCCCCGCCAGCGTCGCATAGGCTTCGTGTTCCAGCACTATGCCCTGTTCCGGCACATGACGGTGTTCGGCAACATCGCCTTCGGCCTGCAGGTGCGGCCCGGCGCCACCCGCCCGGCCAAGGCCGAGATCTCGCGAAGGGTGGAGGAGCTGCTGGAGCTGGTGCAGCTGCCCGGCCTCGGGCGGCGCTATCCGCGCCAGCTGTCGGGCGGGCAGCGCCAGCGCGTCGCCCTGGCCCGGGCGCTGGCGATCGAGCCCAAGCTGCTGCTGCTGGACGAGCCCTTCGGCGCGCTCGACGCCAAGGTGCGGAAGGAGCTGCGGGTGTGGCTGCGCGAGCTGCACGACCGCACCGGCCTGACCAGCCTGTTCGTGACCCACGACCAGGAGGAGGCGCTGGAGCTGGCCGACCAGGTGGTGGTGCTTCGCGACGGGCGGATCGAGCAGCAGGGCAATCCGGCCGCACTGGTCGACGCCCCGGCCACCGCCTTCGTCTCCAGCTTCCTCGGCGACGTCAACCGCCTGCCCTGCACGGTGGTGGAGAAGAATGTGGTCGAGGTCACGGGCCTGCGCCTGCCGGGCGATACCGGGGACCTCGCGATCGGCGCCCTAGCGATCGCCGACATCCGGCCGCGCGCCATCCGGCTGCTGCCGGCCGGGACGACGGGAGACGGGCTGGTGCCCGGCACCGCCCGGCGGGTGCTGCACAGCGCCACCACGGTGACGGTGGAGGCGGAGACGCCGCTGTCCCCCAACCCGATCCGGATCGAGGCCGACCGCTACAGCCCGGACCTGCCGGCACTGTCGATCGGCGATTCGGTGACGCTGCGCCTGCCGCCGCCCTTCGTCTTCGCGGCGGAGCGGTAGGGCCGGCGAATGAAAGCCGTCGCCGATTGATGGTCAGACCGGCGTATCAGCCGCGACCGGATCCCGAGGACCAATCGATGCTCTTTTTGAGGACGCCGACAATGCGCGCCGGAGTGCGAGGCGGAATTGGCGCCGCGGCCTGCTGTGCGGGCTGTTGACCGGAGGAGGTGCCGGTCGCCGGCTTGTCAGCCTTGGACCTTCTCGAAGGCGTCTTCGGGGCGCACACCCTTCAGCTTGGTCTCGTCCACCCAAGGCAGACGGGGCCCGTAGATGAAAAACTGCACCTCAGGCGCAGGCGTCCGCCGAGGAGGCTGCTTCGCCTCCTCCTGGATCACGCCTTCCTGGTCATGCCGCAGCAGTCGCTCATTCACCGTCATGTCCATCTCCTGCCCCACAGCTAGGCAGCCAGAGCCCTCACGACAAGATACATCAAGGATGCGAAGGTCGCCACCAACGCGCCACACCCGTGCACAATGGCATCCGAACGGGCGGTGGTTCGCTTGGCGTTGACGGCCCTGTTGGTTTTGATCATCACAGCGTACGCGTCGAGATACAGCTTGCCGACGTACTTCTCCAGCCGCTGCTTTGCTTCCGCTTCACCAAGACCCAGTTCATGCATCAGATGGTATTCTTCACCGACGATGTGCTCGATCATCTTCTCCTCGTCCGGCGGTGTCGCATAGTCCGCGGCTCGAATGGCCACGACGATGCGTTCCAATGACATCGCCATGAACGACAGCGAGACAATGAATAGCGCCAGCAAGACGATGACGTAGAAATCGCGAGGCGTGTCCTTTACGAGACCGACCATCAGGCCGAACAGCACACCGTTCAAACCCAAAACCGCGATCGGTGCACTGATCGTCTTGGCCGCATCCTCTTCGGCGCTTGCTTCCTTTTTAACCCACTCCAGAAAATGCTTACCAAGAGCTTCGTGCGCAAGCATAGGCTTGCCTCGGCATCAGAATGAATCGTCAGCACCGATGGTAGCTCATCATCCTTGCCTCGACGATGAGATCGATCGGACCGCTGGAGATCCCCTGTTCTGCAAGGTCAGCGCGACTCCACCCGCTGCGGCCGGCGGCTGGGGTCGTCATGCATCAGCCGCAGGAAGCTGGCCACGCTGGCCAGGCCGGCGAAGCCGGCGCCCACCGCCAGGCCCAGCACGGGCCCGCCCCTGCTGCCGGCCAAGCTGAAGCACAGGGCCACCAGCGCGGCGCCGACGGTCTGGCCCAGCAGGCGGGCCTGGGCGACGATGCCGCTGGCGCCGCCGGCGCGGTGCGGCGGGGCCGAGGCCAGCAGCGCCTTCTGGTTCGGCGCCTGGAAGAAGCCGAAGCCCCAGCCGCACAGCGCCATGCGCCAGCAGATGTCCGGCACGCTGGGGTCCGGCGGCAGCATGGCCAGCAGCGCCATGCCGGCGCACAGGATGGCCAGGCCGATGCCGCCCAGGCCGCCGGCGGAGTAGCGGTCCGACAGCCGGCCGGCGATCGGCGCCATCACCGCCACCACCAGCGGCCAGGGCGTCATCAGGAGGCCGGTCTCGACCTCGCTGCGGCCGAGCACGGTCTGGAAATAGAAGGGCAGCGCCACGAAGGCCAGGCCCTGGGTGGCGAAGGAGCAGGCGGCGGTCAGCGCCGACAGGGCGAAGATCGGCCGCCGGAACAGGTCGAGCGGCAGCATCGGCGCCGGATGCTTCGCCTGACGGCGCAGCAGCAGCCAGCCGAAGGCCAGGGCGGCGGCGAGCTCCAGCCCGACCTCCGGCACCGAGGCCCGATGCGCGGCCTCGCCCACGGCGACGATCAGAAGGCCGAAGGCGCCGGCGTTCAGCAGCGCGCTGACCGCGTCGAAGCGATGGCCCGAGCGCGCGGTGTGCGGCAGGGTCGGCACCGCCACGGCCAGGGCGATCAGGCCGAGCGGCAGGTTGATCGCGAACAGCCATTGCCAGGAGGCGACGGCCAGGATGCCGGCCGCGACCGTCGGGCCGAGGGCGGAGAAGATGGCGACGATCAACGTGTTGAAGCCGATGCCCCGGCCTAGCAGCCGGGTCGGGTAGATGAAGCGAATCAACGCCGCGTTCACGCTCATGATGCCGCTGGCGCCGAAGCCCTGCAGCACCCGCGCCGCGGTCAGGCTGGGCAGCGACCAGGCCATGGCGCAGACCACGGAAGCGACGGTGAACAGCGCCAACCCGCCGATATAGATGGTGCGGTAGCCGATGATCTCGCCCAGCGCCGCCAGTGGCAGCAGCGAGATCACCAGCGCCAGTTGGTAGGCGTTGACCACCCAGACCGAGGCGGCCGGGCTGGCTTGCAGGTCGGCGGCGATGGTCGGCAGGGCGGTGTTGGCGATGGCGATGTCCAGCACCGACACGGCGATGGCGATCGACATGGTCAGCATCGCGCCGTAGCGGCGCGGCACCGGCAGCCCGTCCGGGTGCACGACCGGCACGGCGCGCGCAGGCTTCGTCGTCATCATGTCCATGTCGGCACCTTCCCGGACCGGCCCCCTCCGGCGGGCGCATCATCGCGGCGCCGGCTGGCCGCGACCAATGCCCTGACGGCGTATCAGCCGGGACGGCGCAATCGGTCGCAGGCCGGCCGTGCCCGGAGCGAGCGGCCTGGACGCCGCTCTCTTCGGGGCTCGCCACGACGGATCAATGGTTTGGGCCGCTGGTGCAAGCCTCAGGACTGCCAGAAGGCGGGCACGAACTCGTAGCCTTCACCGGCCCGGCCGACATGGCCGATGCCGGGGAAGGCCAGATGGGCGCCGGCGATCAGCACCCGATCGGCCGCGACCTGGTCCAGCACCCGCTTGCGGCTGGCGATCGCGAGCTGCTGGTCGGTGTCGAAGTTGATCGCCCAGTCCGGCTTGGCGAATTGCAGCGAGGCGGCGTGCACGATGTCGCCCCAGATCAGCAGCCGGTCGCTGCCGGACGTGACCTCGACCATGCTGTGGCCCGGGGTGTGGCCCGGCGCGGCCAGGACGCGGATGCCGGGGATGATCTCGGCCTCCTTGCCGAAGCGGCTGATGCGGTCCGGCCCGGCATAGGGCTTCACCGCCGCCCGGGCCATGTGGAAGAAGGGCTGCACCCCGGCCGGCGCCTGGGACAGGATGCCGTCATCGGTCCAGAAGCCGTATTCCGCCTCCGCCACCGCCAGATGGGCCTTGCCGAAGACGGCGGTGCCGGCCGGGTCGACCAGGCCGTTGGCGTGGTCCGGATGCATGTGGGTCAGCACCACCAGATCGACATCGGCAGGGTCGACGCCCGCGGCCTTGAGGTTGGCGCCGACCTTGCCGAGCGACGGCCCCATCGCCGTGGCGGTGCCGGTGTCGATCAGCACCAGCCGGTCGCCGGTGTTGACCAGATAGGCGTTAACCGCGGTCGGGATCGCCGCGGGCGGCTGGAAGGCGCGCTGCAGCAGCGCCTCGGCCCCGGCGCGGTCGGCGGCGGGGAACTGGTCGAGCGCGAGGGTCAGCATCCCGTCATTGATGCTGGTCACCTCGAAGGCGCCGACCTTGAAACGGTAGAGGCCGGCGACCGGTCCGGCGGGCGGGACGGCCCGGGCCAGGGCGGGGCGCGGCAGGGAACCGAGCAGCGGCACCACGGCCGGGGCGGCGAGGGCCGAGGCCAGGAAACGGCGGCGGTCGAGCGGCATGGCAGGTCTCCGGGTGAGTCGGGTTGGACCCGATCCGGAAAGGCTAACCGAAACGCAGCGCGAACGCAGCGGAAACGAATTGGCGACGAATCAGGGGAGCTTGCCGGTCGGCGGATGCACGGTGCGGAAGGCGGCGACCAGGCCGGCGGCCTCGGTCCGCGTCGCCGGGCTGATCCGCGGCTTGCCGGCGGCGATGTCGGATTTGAGGGCGGCCAGCAGCGCGTCGATTTCGCCGAGCAACTCCTCGCGCTTCATCCCAGCCCGCTCATGCTCAAGGCTGCGGTCGTCGGAGACGGTCTGGAACAAGGAGCCGAGCCAGTCCACCAGCGCGTCGGCGCGGCTGAACAGCTTCTGCCGCCCGTCCTCCTCATAGACAATCACCGGCTCGATCTCGGTCGCCATGGCGGGCCCCTCCCGGAGTTGCGGTGCGCATCGCGAGGGATGCCTGAAGGCAACAGCGAGACGGCAGAGTGGTTCCCCTCCAGGCTCCTTACTGGTCGCCCATCTTCAGGGCGGCGATGAAGGCGCTCTGCGGAATCTCGACCTCGCCGAACTGGCGCATCCGCTTCTTGCCTTCCTTCTGCTTGTCCAAGAGCTTGCGCTTGCGGCTGATGTCGCCGCCATAGCATTTGGCCAGCACGTCCTTGCGCAGCGCCGCCAGCGATTCGCGGGCGATCACCTTGCCGCCGATCGCCGCCTGGATGGCGATCTTGAACAGCTGCTTCGGGATCAGGTCCTTCAGCCGCTCGCATAGGTGGCGGCCGCGGCGGTCGGCCTGGCTGCGATGGACGATCATGGCCAGGGCGTCGACCGGCTCCTGGTTGACCAGGATCGACAGCTTCACCAGGTCACCCTCGCGGTACGAATCGATCTGGTAGTCGAAGCTGGCGTAGCCGCGGCTGATGGATTTCAGTCGGTCGTAGAAGTCGAACACCACCTCGTTCAGCGGCAGGCGATAGACCAGCATGGCCCGGCCACCGACATAGGTCAGCTCGACCTGCTCGCCGCGCCGCTCGGTGCACAGCTGCAGGATGCCGCCGAGATACTCGTCCGGCAGCATGATCGTGGCCTTGATCCAGGGCTCGTCGATGCGGTCGATCTTCATCACGTCCGGCATGTCGGACGGGTTGTGCAGATCCATGACCGATCCGTCGGTCATGAGCAGCTTGTAGACCACCGACGGCGCCGTGGTGATCAGGTCGAGGTCGAATTCCCGCTCCAGCCGCTCCTGGATGATCTCCAGGTGCAGCAGGCCCAGGAAGCCGCAGCGGAAGCCGAAGCCCAACGCCGCCGAGGTCTCGGCCTCGAAATGGAAGCTGGCGTCGTTCAGGGCGAGCTTGCCCAGGCTGTCGCGCAGCCGCTCGAAGTCGTTGGCGTCGGTCGGGAACAGGCCGCACCAGACCACCGGGACGGAGGGCTTGAAGCCCGGCAGCGGCTTCGCGGCCGGGCGGCGGTCCTCGGTGATGGTGTCGCCGACCTTGGTCTCGGCGATCTCCTTGATGCCGGCGGTGATGAAGCCGACCTCGCCGGGGCCCAGCTCGCGCACCTGCACCGCCTTGGGCGTGAAATAGCCGACGCGGTCGAGCTCGCGCGCGGCCCCCGTCGCCATGAAGCGGACCTTCTGGCCGACCTTCAGCGTGCCCTCGACCACCCGCACCAGGATGACGACGCCGAGATAGGGGTCGTACCAGCTGTCGATCAGCAGCGCCTTCAGCGGCGCCTCGGGGTCGGCCTGCTTCGGCGCCGGCAGGCGGTGGACGATCGCCTCCAGGACGTCGTCGATGCCGATGCCGGTCTTGGCCGAGATCAGCACGGCGTCGGACGCGTCGATGCCGATCACGTCCTCGATCTGCTGGCGGATACGCTCCGGCTCCGCCGCCGGCAGGTCGATCTTGTTGAGGACCGGGACCACCTCGTGGTTGGCGTCGATCGCCTGGTAGACATTGGCCAACGTCTGCGCCTCGACGCCCTGCGACGCGTCGACGATCAGCAGCGAGCCTTCGCAGGCGGCGAGCGACCGGCTGACCTCATAGGCGAAGTCGACATGGCCGGGCGTGTCCATCAGGTTCAGCTGATAGGCCTCGCCATTCTTGGCGGTGTAGCCCAGGCGCACGGTCTGCGCCTTGATGGTGATGCCGCGCTCGCGCTCGATGTCCATCGAATCCAGCAGCTGCGCCTTCATCTCGCGCAGCTCGATGCCGCCGCAGCGCTCGATCAGCCGGTCCGCCAGGGTCGATTTGCCATGGTCGATATGGGCGATGATCGAGAAGTTGCGGATATGGTCCTGGGGAGAGCTCATCGGGTGCGCCTGGAGACGTGATCGGCCCGGACCATAAGGGCACCGGGTCCAAAGCGAAAGGGCCCGGTCGAAACCGGGCCCGTCCGTGTCGGTGATGCGGCAGGGATCAGTGCAGCTTGCCGCCGAGATCCGCAATCGCCTCGTCGAGCAGCGCCGAACCCTTGGCCGGATCGGCGGCGATCTGCCGGCCGACCAGCTCGCGGGCCGCCGAGACGGCGACGTTGACGGCGGTCGACCGCACCTCGGCCACGGCCTGGGCCTCGGCCTGGGCGATACGCTCCAGCGCCATGGCCTCGCGCCGCTTCATCGCCTCCTCGATGTCCACCGCCGCCTTCTCGCGATGGCGCTGGGCATCGTGCTTGGCGCGCTCGATGATCGCCGCGGCCTCGGCCACGGCCTCACGCTCGCGCGCCTGGGCCTGGGCGAGATGGCCTTCGGCCTCGCTGCGCAGCCGCTCCGCCTCGGCCAGGTCCTCGCGGATCCGGTCAGTGCGCTTGTCCAGCACGCCGAGGATCTGGCTGCGGGCCTTGACCGCCAGCAGGATCAGCAGCACCAGCAGCGCCGCGGCGAGCACCAGCTCGATCGCCTCGCCGCCATGCTCCTCGACATGCTCGATGTGCTGGAGCTCGGTGTGCGTCGCCTCCTGGGCGTAGGCGGCGCCGATGAAGAGCTGATTCGCGATGGTGTCGAGAACGCTCATCGGGCCCCTCCCAGCGCACCGTCGACCGCGGCGGTCACCGCGGCCTGGTCCGGCGCAGTGCCGGTCAGCTTGGCGGCCAGCACGCCGGCCACCTCGGCGGCGATGTCGCGGGCATCGGCCTTGAGATCGGCGCGGATCTTGCCGATCCGGGCCTCGGCCTCGGCGGTCCGCGCCGCGAGCTCGGCGGCGAAGGCGGCCTGACGGCGCGCCGTCAGCGCCGCGATCTCCTGATTCGCGGCGGCAACGGCGGCCTGGGCCTCGCCGCGGGCCTTGGCCAGCGCGGCTTCATAGGCCTGGGCCACCGCCTCGGTCTGGCCGCGCGCAGCCTCTGCCCGCTCCAGGTCGCCGGCGATCTTCGCCGCGCGCTGGTCGATGGTCTCCGCCAACCGCGGCAGCAGCCGCCGTGACAAGAGCCAGTACAGAGCGATGAAGACGATCGCGAGCCAGAACAGCTGCGACGCAAACCACTCGGGATTGAACTGTGGCATCCGACTCCCCCTGCCGGGCCAGGCCGCTAGGGCTGCGGCCGGCCCATGACGTTAGGCAGCGAGATCGTCAGGCGAACAGCGCGATCAGCGCGACGATCAGCGCGAACAGCGCGATGGCTTCCGTCACGGCGAAGCCGATCCAGATGCTGGCGCCGATCTCTTCCTTGGCCGCCGGGTTGCGGGCGAGCGCGCCGATGTAGCTGGCCCACACGTTGCCCACGCCGATGCCGGCGCCGATCATGCCGATCGCAGCGAGGCCCGCGCCGATGAACTTTGCAGCTTCGACTTCCATTTTCTCTTCCTTCGTGGATGGGGTCTGGATGGTTGGGACCGGAACGGTTCGCGGGCAGCGATCCGTCAGTGTAGATGCAGCGCGTCGTGCAGGTAGACGCAGCTGAGAATGGCGAAGATGTACGCCTGCAGCACGGCGATGAAGAGCTCGAGCATCGTCAGCGGGATCAGGAAGGCGAAGGGGATGATGCCGCCGACACCCAGCGCGATGACGAAGCCGCCAATGACCTTCAGCAGCACATGGCCGACCGTCATGTTGGCGAAGAGACGGACGGAGAGGCTGATCGGCCGCGACAGGTAGGAGATCAGCTCGACCGGCACCAGGATCACCGCGGTCCACAGCGGCGCGCCATGCGGGAAGAACATCCGCAGGTAGCCGGCGCCGTGCCGCGCGAAGCCGATCACCGTCACGCCCAGGAAGACCACGAAGGCCAGGGCGAAGGTGACGATGATGTGGCTGGTGAAGGTGAAGGTGCCGGGAATGATCCCGATCACGTTGCCGAACAGGATGAAGATGAACAGCGTGAAGATGAAGGGGAAGTACTTCAACCCTTCCTTGCCGGCGTTGTCGCGTATCATGTTGGCGACAAGCTCGTACAGCATCTCGGCGAAGGATTGCAGCCGGCCCGGCACCAGGGCGCCACGGCTGCCGCCGAGGAACAGCACCGCCGACGCGACCACCGCCGCGATCACCATGAACAGCGACGAGTTGGTGAAGGAGAGATCCAGGCCGCCGATGTCGACGTGGAGGATCTTTTCGATCTTGAATTGCTCGGTTGGCGACGCCACGCCTTATCTCCCGCCCCGGTTTCGCTCCGCCTGCTCGGCAGCCCGCTTCGCCTTCGCCGCCCGGTCCAGCTCCATGCCGGTCCGGTAGACATTCATCAAGCCGGCCACCGCACCCAGGATGAAGAACAGAATCAACAACCAGGGCCGTGTGCCGAGCCATCGGTCGAGACCCCAGCCGATTCCGGCACCGACCACGATCGCGGCGAGCAGCTCGACCGCGATACGAAAGCCGGCGGCCATGCCAGCACGGCCGACATCGCGCCCATCACCTCCGCCCTTCGCCTCGCGCCCCGCCCCCGGCAGCTTCGCCTTCGCCTCTCGCAAGCGACGGTCGAAATCCGAGTGCGGCAGCGGGTTCTGGTCGTTCTGAGTCACGTTGTCGGACACCCTTTCGGGCGGCGGCCACCCCCACCTCAAGCGGCGCGCACCTTAGTGACGCTCCGGGGTCCCGTCAAGGCGACAAAGCCGGCCGGCGCCGCGGCATTCGCGACCGGCGTCCGGCCTGGCTTCCGGAACTGCGCCGGCGGCGCTGGCGGCGGTCCGCTCCGGCAGGCTAGTCTCGATCATGCTCAGCCCGCTCCTGGCCGTCGCGGCGATCCTCGCCGGCATCACCATAGTCTCGCTCGGCCAGGGCGTCTTCGCCATCCTGGTGCCGATCCGGCTGACCGAGGCCGGGCTGTCCGCCGACCGGGTCGGGCTGGTGGTCGCCGCCAGCGCCGTCGGCTTCCTGGCCGGTTGCCTGGTGGTCGGCCGGCTGATCCGGCTGGTCGGCCATATCCGCGCCTTCTCCGCTTTCGCCGCCGCCTCCTGCCTGGCCGGGCTGGCATTGCCCTGGACCATCGGCCTGCCCGGCTGGGTGCTGCTGCGCCTGGCCATGGGCTTCTGCTCCGCCGGGCTGTTCATGGTGGCCGAGAGCTGGCTGAACGAGCTGACGCCGCGGCATCTGCGCGGCCGCATCCTGACCAGCTACGTCATCGTGGTGATGCTGGCGCTGGGTGCCGGCCAGGCGCTGCTGACCGTGCTCGACACCAGCGACGTGCTGCCCTTCGTGCTGGCCTCGGCCGCATTCACTTTGGCGCTGATCCCGGTAACGCTGACCCGGTCGCGTCACCCCAGCGTGCCGCACCGGATCCGGCCGATCCTGGGCAAGGCCTACCGCAATTCGCCGGTCGGCGCGGTCGGCTGCGTCGTCGTCGGGCTGGTGGCGGCGACGCTGCAGGGCGTGGCGCCGGTRTGGGGCGTGCAGCGCGGCTTCTCCACCGCCGAGATCGCGACGCTGATGGCGGCGACCCAGATCGGCGGCCTGCTGTGCCAATGGCCGCTGGGCTGGCTGTCCGACCGGATCGACCGGCGCTGGGTGATCCTGGCCGCGGCCCTCTGTACCGTCGTCGCCGCGCTCGGCAGCATCGCCGCGGGGAGCTTCGGCATGCTGGTCGCGCTGTTCGCGCTGTGGGGCGGCACGGCCGAGGCGATCTATCCGCTGTCGGTCGCCCATGCCAACGACCATGCCAAGCCGCAGGACTATGTGCCGCTGGCCGGCACGCTGCTGATCCTGTGGTCGATCGGCTCCTCCGCCGGGCCGCTGGCGGCGACGGTCGCGATGGACCGGTTCGGGCCGGACACCCTGTTCGTCTATGTCGCGGTGCTGGTCGGGGCCTTCGCCGGCTTCGTGCTGTGGCGCATGGCCTGCCGCGGCCGGGTCGCCGCCGAGGAGGCCGAGCAGTTCGTCGGCCTGGCCGCCGGATCCAGCCCCGCCCCTGCCGAGCTGGACCCCCGCATCCGCCCCGAGGACGAGGCCGAGTGCGAGCCGGGCTATGACGACTGCGAGGACGTGCCGGCGCGGTAGGCTGAGAGGCTGGAGGCTGGCCTCGACAAAGGGCCCTCACCCGGAGGCGCAAGCGCCTCCGACCTCTCCCGCAGGGCGGGAGAGGCAAAAACAATCCGGATTTCGTAGGTTGGGTTCGCGGCAGCGAACCCAACAGGATCGGGGGGCCGCAATAGCGGCGACATGTTGGGTTCGCAAAGCGCGAACCCAACCTACGCGGTCAGCCCGTGTCCGGCGGCTTGCGGCGGCCGGGAGCAGCCGAGCGGGGCTCTGGCGGATCCTCATCGTCCTCGCCGTCCTCCGGCGGAATGAAGCCCAGCTCCTCGAGGGCCTCGTCGGCCATCTCCAGCCACTGCTTCACCTGCACCGGATAGCCCCAGCGCCGGCACAAGGCCGCCACCGCGACCTCGGCCCGGCTGGCTTCCACCAGCTCCGCCACCTCCGGCC